>CAZMLC010000091.1:3002-9361 GCA_964567125.1 uncultured Akkermansia sp. | reverse complement strand
TCGGCATCAACGGGGTTCCGACCTTCTGGTTGGTTGATAAAAAGGGGATTATTCGGGATGTGGACGCGAGTGAAAATCTAGAACAAAAAATCGAAAGATTGCTTGCCGAACCTTAACTTGTATTCACATCCTCAAATAAGCCCAGCGCAATTTCAAGCAGTAACGTCAAGCAATCAAACATGTTTGCCCTTGTGACCGTAGCAATAGCAATCGCAATGACTCCTCCAAGTTAAGCGTTGGAGTCGAATGAGCATAACAAAAGGACAAATCAGCCTCCGAAATCACATTCTTCCAGCTGCTGCAGGCGCGCGGCATAACTTCGCGGTTGAATCCATGCGCCCTATTGTGGTATATATTTTTGCCAGATAATCGTCGTTCGCTCCTAACGGTATTGCGGGTGTGACAGGACCGATCGCATGTTCATCTGCGAATCGCGATCAATCGCAACCCTTTTATAAATGGATGTAAACCGTATGAAGACAGGTTTGTGCAAAGGCATCATGGCGGGCATCATCGCCTGCTTGGCTCCCGGATGTGGCAAACAGCCAGCGCCTGTTTCGCTCGCGACGCAGCTCGCCCGGCTCTCATCTGTCGACACCTTCTGCCAGCCCGCACAGGGTGTCAGCGACATGTTTTCCAGCTTTGATCGTCAGGGCGGAAACTGCGACTGGTTCAACTTCGGTCCGGCCCTTGATAAAAAAGCGTATTATCCCGTCACCACCTTGAAAGGCCCTGGTTGCCTGACCCGTATCTGGAGCACGAACGTTCCCGCAACTGAATGGCTCTTCTTCGTCGATGGTGAAACTGAACCGCGGCTCCAAATCGCCCAAGAGGCCCTCTTCACGCACAATCCGCTCTTCACCCCGCTGCAGGGCAGCGTCAGCGGAGGCGCCTATGCCTATATTCCCCTGGCGTATGAGAAATCGCTGACTATCGCCCTCCGCATGCCCAACTATACGCCCAACGGCGCGCGTCCCTATTTTCAAATCAATTCGGAACGTTACCCTGCCGACACCACTGTCCACGCCTGGCCCAAAATCGCGGACGCCTCCACCAGCAATGCGCTGATCGCCTGCAATACCGCATGGCGTGCCACCCGCAGCAACCAGCTGTGCCGCGTCGAAGCGCAGGCCGCGCCCTGGCAAAAGCAAACGTTTCTTCCGCAGCAGGGCACGACCGTCTTTTCAACTGAAACCGCGGGCACCATCACCAGCTTCCGTTTTCGTCCGGACTTTTCACGCCTGAACGCGCTGACGCGCTCGCTCATGCTGCGCTACCTCGTGCTGGAAATGTATTGGGACGGCCAAACACGCCCCAGCGTGTGCGTTCCGCTCGGCGATTTTTTCTGCAATGGACTCCACCCGCGCGAATTCGCCAACATGGCCTTCGCCTTTCTGAACAACACCTATGTCTGCGCGCTGCCCATGCCCTTCCGCAAAAGCGCCCGCATCGTGATCCGCAACGATGGGCCTTTCCCCGTCGAAAGTGAAGTTTCCACCGCCTGCCAGTCCGGACCCATTGGCGATGCGCTCTATCTGCACTGCGCATTCAACGCGGAGGTCTCCGCTGGCCGCCCCTTCCGCATCATGCAGACGACGGGACGCGGCAAATATATCGGCTGCTACCTCATGGCCTTCGGCATGGATGGCGGCTGGAATATCCTTGAAGGCGATGAGCGTTTCTATCGCGACGGCAGTACGACGCCTTCGCACCACGGGACTGGGCTCGAAGATTATTTTAACGGCGGCTGGTATTATTACGGCCTGTTTGAACTGCCTCTGCACGGATTGCTTGAAAAAGCAGCGATGCGTACGGCGCAATACCGCTTTCACCTCACGGATGCCGTCACCTTCCAGCGCGAGGTGCGCATGGAACTTGAGTTCGGCGATGGCAACACCGCAGGCGGGTACCTCTCCGCCGCCGCATATTGGTATCAGGACCGGCCCGTCGGCGTAAAAAGTGAAATTCCGCCTGTCGAAAAACGGTTTGTCACGCCCGACAAAGTCGGCGTCGCCGCCATCATGGCGGAGCTGTTCGAACTCGAACGCGCCGGACTGATCGCAACTGCACAGGAACGATGCGCATTCTACGCCGCTGCGTTCGGCAATGATCCGAACCGCCTGATCTTCACGCTGCGCGCCGCGGCCTATGCGGAAATGCTGCACGGCTACGCCGCAGTCCGCGAAACCTACGCGGCGATTGCCAACACCCCGCAGGCACCGCGCGAGGTCGTTGAGCAGGCGAAGCTCCTCCTCTGGCGCGGCGAGAAACCAGGCCGTGGAATCTATGGCGCACATGGCTTCGGTGATTTCAAACTTTTCGTCGACGGCAAGTCCCTCGGCACCGGCAACATGCCGCAGGTGTGGTCGGCCTTCCCCGTCGAACTCTCACCCGGCGACCACATGCTCGAAGCGGAAATCATTCCCCGTCACGCCTATTCGTTTATCTCCTGTGGATTTAGCTCCTTCTTCACCAACGTGGTCAGCGACGCCTCCTGGGATTATCAGCTAGCCTCAGGCAAATGGGCGCCCTACCCCGGCAACGGCTCGCTCTTCCCCGGCATGGCCTTCTGGCAATTCGTCCCCAACGCATTCCCCTGCGTGCAAAGCGGCTATCAGCAAGGACCTCCGATTCCCAAATGGACCGATGCGGAGAACCTCGGGAAGCCGGTGCGCATCCGCACAAAAATCACGGTGCCGAAAGCGCTCACCGCGGACCGGCCTCAGTTGCCCCCGCGCGTCTTCTGGTCGGAAGGCCGTGCAGTTCGCCCCGCAGACGACACCTCAAATGATCATTTAACCCCATCCCGTTAACAGCATGAAAATCGGCATTATTGGAGCAGGACCTGCGGGCATGACCGCAGCATACGAATTGACAAAAGCAGGCATCGAAGTCGATGTCTACGAACAACAGGACACCGTCGGCGGCATGGCGAAAACCATTGACCTCTGGGGGCAGAAAGTCGACCTGGGACCGCATCGTTTTTTCAGCGGTGATCCGCGTATAAACAGCGTCTGGCTGGAGGTTGCGCGCAAAGACTATGAGATGGTCAATCGCCTGACGCGCATCTTCTACAAGGGAAAATTCTTCTATTACCCGCTGAAACCGTTCAACGCGCTCAAAAATCTCGGCATCTTCGAGGCCCTGCGTTGCGTCTTCAGTTACGCCAAAGAACTCCTTGTACCCACGCCCTTGAGCGCGGTCCCGACCTTTGAGGAATGGGTCGTCAAACGGTTTGGCCGGCGGCTCTTCTCCATCTTCTTCAAAACGTACAGCGAGAAGCTGTGGGGTATTCCCTGCGCACAGCTGGATGCGGATTTCGCAGCGCAGCGCATCAAAAAATTCTCGCTGCTGGAGGCCATCAAAAGCGCGCTCGGATTAAGTCGCAACAAACACAAGACGCTCGTGGACCAATTTGCCTATCCCCTCGGAGGGACAGGCACAATCTATCAACGCATGGCGGATGCCTGTCAGAAAAATGGTGGCACGATCCACCTCAATACGCAGGTCCATCGCGTCATCATCCAGGATGGACGCGCGACGGCTATCGAATGCGCGGATGGCACGCAAAGAGCATACGATCATATCATCTCGACCATGCCCATCACGCAGCTGGTCAGCCGCATTCCTGACCGGCCGCAACAAGTCCAGGCTGCGCTCGACAAGCTCCGTTATCGCAACACGATCCTCGTCTTTCTGCAGATTGATGGCGCCGATCTTTTTAACGACAACTGGCTCTACATCCACTCTTCCGAACTCGATACCGGACGGATCACGAACTTCCGCAACTGGACAGCCTCGCTCTACGGCACGCATCCCGAAACCATTGTTGCGCTGGAATACTGGTGTTACAGCGACGATGCGCTCTGGCAGGCGAAGGATGCCACGCTCATTGAAAAAGCACGCGCCGAATTCACGGCTTCCGGATTGCTGGGGAAACATCGCGTCCTGAATGGCCATGTCGTGCGCCTCGAATATTCGTATCCCGTCTACGCCTGCGGCTATAAGGCATGGCTCGCGCCCGTCGTGACGTACGTGAAAACCATCAAGAACCTCGCGCTCATCGGACGCTATGGATCGTTCAAGTACAACAATCAGGATCACAGCATCCTCATGGGTCTCCTGGCGGCTGACAACATTATCCGCGGCCCCTCGCACGATCTGTGGTCCATCAATACCGACGATGAATATCAGGAATCGTCAACCATCGATAAAGCCGGATTAAAGGGAAACGCATGAAGTCGACACCGCACACAGCGCCATCACCAACAACCGTCCCCTCCTCCGCGGCGGCACCGCGTACGCCGTCCAGCCGCAAAGCGCTTCTGGTAACGCTCTTCACCTTTGCCGTTATCGCCGTGATCACATTGCCGCGCTTCCCTTATCCTGGCGACAACTTTGTGCCACGCCTTGAATCCATCTATCTGGCCAAACATGGCGAACTCGGCATCCCTTATACGGCGCGCGCGCAAATCACAGGATTCGATGCACCGAAAGGCCAATATTTTTTTTCGAATGACGCTCAGCAACGATTCCATTCAAAATACGGCATCTTTTACACCGTGGCCTTCCTGCCTCCCATTTTCGCGGAAATGGCGACAACTCCCACCTTTGATATCAATAATCAGGCGGGATCCTTCTACCTCAAGCTCTTCATCTATAATCTAATCTTCGGTATTTTCACGGTCTTCTATCTTTTCCGGCTTGCCGGCTTTTTCTCGTCCTCCCCGTGGCTCTGTTGCGGCTTTACGCTTGCGACCATCTATTCAACCTTTCTCTGGCACTATCTGCGTGCCCCCGCGCTGGAAATCTATCAGCTACTGGCCTTCTGCGGTGCATGCTTCCATATTTTCGCCTTCGCTGCTTTGCGCAAAAAGGATGATAACTCCGCGGGATGCTGGGGCCATCTGCTCGCCTCCACGCTGTGGAGCGGCGCACTCGTCCTCATGAAGAGCAGCTTCGTCGTCCTGGGCTTTGCCTTTTCGGTTCTGGCCTTCTTCACCGACCGCGACCGTGTCCAGGCGCCTCTACTGATGCGTCCCTTGATCAGCTTTGCACATCACTGGCCCCGCTATCTGTTCACCCTAGTGCTTCCCTGGATACTCGTCTTCGCGATTCTGTTCACCACCAACACGCTGCGCTTCGGCTCGCCGTTTGACAGCGGATACATGCAGTGGCTCGCCAATGACGGCACGCCTCAGACGAAGTTCGGGCTCTGTTATTTCTGGCCGAACACCAAGTCATTCCTGCTCCATTTCAGCGGCAACGATTTCAACCTGTTCCGCGTCTACCCCTATGCGTTGCTCGGTCTGGGATGCTTCGCCTTCTTCGCCCGCCGCCGCCTGTTTGACGCCCTGCTGATTCTCGCCGCCGTCATTCCCGGCGTCTATCTCCTGCTCGTCTACAACATGGCTGACGGCAAGTGGTGCTACGGTCCCCGCTATTTCATCTTTTATGCGATGCTCCTCGCGTTCCCGTTCCTGTGGGTACTCGACACCATCGTGCAGCGACTGAACCGCTGGACAAAACCGCTCCTGCTCTGCCTCTGCCTGATTCCGGTTTTTTATTGGACACGCGATCAGTTCTATATCAACAGCGTCCATTATTTTGTCGACTATCAACTGCCCCCATCGCTTTTGGCCACCCAGCATCCCAGCATTAAGCAATACTGTTCAACGACTTCGCGCGCAGCCTTCAGCCGCGATCTCTTTTATTATGGTTTGGGCCTGGAGAAATACTATCCGATTGAAGTACTCCGTCCCTATATTCAAGGCGAACAACGCAAAGCGTTTGACTCCTTCATCGAATTGATCAACTACTTTGCGCAGCCGAATTTTTACTTTTTCCCCGGCGTGCATTCAGGCAGGCGGTAATAGGCGGCCTTATTGCCGGCCCACCTTCAGCCGCATCAGGCGAACAGGTGCCTGTGTAACCGGCGTATCGTGCTTGATGGTAACCGACCACCACGTATTGCTGTCAAACCGCGACACCTCTGTCATGGCCTGCGTTGACCAGACGGCCTGCGCCAAGTTGGTCGTGGACTCCATCGCGAAGACGATATCCGAAGCCTGTTTGTTCTGACGGTAATTGACCTGCATGAAGCCATTCTGGATGCCAGCCCAGCCCCAAGGGCTTGCATCCGGTGAACGCGGATCGAGCCCCTGCGCATATTCCAGCAAATTGGCGATACCGTCACCGTCGGGATCAGCCGTATCGCCCGTGATCTCGCCGGCCAGCATCTCCACAGCGGTAAACCGATTGGTCTGCCACGTGCTGTAGGCTGAGGTCATGGCTGTCACGCTCACATCATCAATGCAAACCCCATATCCGTATCGCGCCACGCCAACAAAGGCGATCTG
>CAZMLC010000091.1:0-2902 GCA_964567125.1 uncultured Akkermansia sp. | reverse complement strand
TACTCCTGCGACCATCCTGCCGGCATGGCGCCCCCGGCTTCAAACCCTTCGGTAAACGGGACCGCCGCGCGACCACAAATCGCGAGCGCAAAGGTACCTATAGACGATTCGCCGTTGGCACTCGTCACCCGAACAGAGAACATGCTGTTTGTCGCACGGACCGGAGTCCCCGAAAGCGTACCGTCCACGGCTAACGTCAGTCCCTCCGGCAACGTATTTGAAACGACAGACCAGACATACGGCAGCGTTCCGCCGTTGGCCGAAAACGTGGTGCTATACGGAACCGCGGCCCAGCCTGAAGGCAGCGTTACGGTGTTGATCGTCGGCACGGAAGGAGGAGCCACCTCAAACGTCATCGTGGTTCCAACACTGCTAAACGAATACCAGTTCACCAGCGACGATGAACCATCCCACCAGCGCGCACCGGGTGTGGTCTGATCGTTGAACTTATTGCTGTAAGCGGTCGCGCTATTCCCAGCATAAAAGAGATCGTTCGCATCACCGGAGTTGCTGTCGTTCTGGAAATGCCAGAGGTTGTCCGCCTGAATGAGGGTCACCTCATAATTCGCATGCGTTGTATTGTAGGCCATGCTCTGATTGTCTTTGTCGCCCAATTCATCGATATGCCAAATCGCGATGCCCGATGCCGGGATATTGGCATCGCGTTGCGAGCGATTGCGGTTTTCAATAAGGTAATACTCTGTAGATACACCGGGTTTCGCATAGCGGTAAAAGCGATTAAAATATGTGCCCGACGATGACACCGAGGCCGTTACCTGCGAACTGCTCGTCAGTTCAATGGTTGTCGCCCAGCCCGAAGCGCGTTTCAAATACGCACAGATCTGCACCGGATTGACACCATGCCCGCCGCTGTTCATGAGGCAGAACTTGCCAGCGCCGCCCGTAGAGTCATAATCGTAATCATAGATGTCCGGATAGCCGCACAGCATATGCCCGTTCTCGTGACAGAACGTGCCTAACTCCAACGAACCTCCAATATTCGTGATCTGATAGTCGTAGACCTTCACCCCGGCAACAAGTGTTTGCGACCCGACATTGTAGAGCGACCAGGAATGCGGCCACAGCCCATAGGACCAGACATCTCCATTACCGCCTGCATAAAAGACATTGCAGGCTGACACATACCCGCTGGCATCGCGCGTCAGATTTGAAAAGGCCGGCGCAATCTCCGTCGCGTAATTCGGCAGCTCCTGCAGGACCGCCAACGCATCGCGAATCAACAGGTTGCCCTGATCGCCGCAATCCTTGGTCGTATCGTTGTAATAACTCTTCGGATGCAAGGAATTGGGGATACGGATATAGGCGGTCACGATATTCGTGTAGGTCAGCAGGTTTTTCGAGTTATCCTGATAATATTTTTTAACTGATCCGTTATTGCCATATCCCGTATAGGCGTCGCCATTGCAGAAATTCACGATTTCCGCATGCGGAATCGTGTTCATATCGTCATCGAAATCAATCAGCAGACAAAGACCGACCTTGGTTCCGGTTACGGAAAAAGTAGGCGGCGACAAGGCGATCGGCGCGCTTGCCGGGGCAGATGCAGACGTTGACTGATTCAAACGCAGATTGACTGCCCGTTTTTTTTCGCGCCAGCGCATGCTGTTGCGCGTCACAGAGTCCCAGCGCTGGAATCGTTTCAACGCCGCATCCCGGGTAGTCTTCGGATCGCCGCGCAGATGCTTGCGCACGCCATGCAGCTGCGGGTCATCGCGTCCAGCAACCCACGCGCTCGGTTCCAGCGCCTTCCCATCCGCGGCCACCGTTGCATACACGTAGGCCTGCCTGGTCTGGTCAAACAGGACGGTATAGCCCTCAGCCGTTTCGAATGTCGCATGAAATTCATCGCCCCGGCCATGTAAAGCAATCACCGCGCCGCCCGGCTGGGTAAAGGCGAACCATCGATCGAACGGAGCGGAGAACCCGATGAAGGGCTGGAGCAAAATACACATGCTACAAAACACTAGCGTTTTGAACCATCGTTCCATCGGGGAGACCTCGTTGCGAATTGCACACACCTTGCAATCAAATCGTCTTTAACCGAAAATGTGTTAAAAAACGCTTCAATCACGATATGTATTCGTTCATTAAAACACATGCTTGAAAAGGAGTCGAGGGCAAAGCGCCATTCACAATATGTCTACGAACGCTAAAATCGGTTTGCACACGCGCAGCAAACACCGTACAATTTTGCAATCGGATTTGCCGCTGACCGTTCATCAGCGCTGTTCCGCCTGAATTGCGCGTCGCCGCGGATGGTCTGCGGTGACGCACCTGTAAACACGAAGGAGATTCACATGAATAGCACCGTTTCACACACCTGGGCAACCCTGCTCATCGCATGCAGTACCGTCATCGCCCCCTTGGCCTACAGTCAAGTGGCCGCACCCTCGGCACCGGCACAGCGCGCGCAGCAAGGCCCCGGACTCCGCCCCATGGCGCAGCAGATGATGGCGGAGCTCAACTTGACCGATGCCCAGAAGGCGCAGCTAACCCCGATTCTTGAAGCTCAGCGCACCAAAATGAGCGCGATCTTCAACGACACAACCCTTTCCCGCGAACAGAAGGCCGCTAAGATGCAGAGCCTGCGCGCAGCGGTCGAACCTGAACTGAGCAAGATCCTGACACCGGAGCAGCTGCAGAAATGGAACGCGAAACGCAACCAGATGCGCGCACGTTTCCAGAACAAAATGAACCCGGCAAAAAAGCCCGCAACAACTCCTTAAGACGCTGCTTTGAACACACCGCGTGCACCCGCGATACACGGTTGCACGCAGCGTTCTCGATTTCAACCTTGCATTGCCGCCCCCTAAATTGTCGCGGCAACGCAAATTTTTATTAGTAAAAACTAATTCAATTAACAGTGAATTGTTAATCAATA
>CAZMLC010000090.1:0-9493 GCA_964567125.1 uncultured Akkermansia sp. | reverse complement strand
AATACGCAGAATAAAATCGATTGCCACCCGAAGAAAGCGCCAATCGCGCCCATCAACTTCACATCGCCAAATCCCATCGCCTCTTTCTTAAACACCTTTTCGCCCGCCCATGCAACGGCAAACAGCGTACCGAAGCCCACGGCCATGCCAATTCCGGAACGCACCAGCGCTTCCCACCAGATCGTGGTACCTTGCAAGGCAGGGACCAGTGCGCTCAGGACCGGTCCGAGCACCATGCCGCCAATCGTCACGGAATCGGGCAGGATATAGTGATCAAAATCGATGAAGGTCCCAACGATCAGACCGGCCAGGACCAGCCAGAACACCGGCACCAGCAACGGATGCGCCAGCGGCGCAGTCGCCAGCAGCGCCGGCGCAACAAGCTTGAAATAGACGAACAGGAAAAGCACCCCGGTCAACAGCTCAACCAGCGCATACCGATAGGAGATCGGCTGCTTGCAGTAGGCGCAGCGTCCACGCAAGAAAAGCCAGCTCAAAATCGGAATATTCATGTACCATACGATCAGGTTGTTGCAATTCGGGCAATGGGAGCGCGGCTTAACGACCGACTGATCCAATGGGATCCGATAGATACAGACATTGAGGAAGCTGCCGACGCAGGCCCCGAACCATGCGGAGAAGAACCCGAAGAGGATACCGTAAAAGAGAATCGCTTGCTGCGTCATAAAAACCTCGAATTAGGAGATATACAAAGTAAGTAGTATAGCGTCATTTGAATCAACGGGTCAAAAATATTTTTTGCATTTCCGCATTTTCCACTTGCGTGTCCACAGCCTGCTTTGCTATAGTATCGCCCATTCAAGCAACACAGTGCAACGCAATAACATGCGAAGCACGAATGGGGACGTAGCGCAATTGGTTAGCGCACCGGACTGTCGATCCGGTGGTCGCGGGTTCGAATCCCGTCGTCCCCGCCACTTTTTTTTGTAAGCCGTCCGAACAGGGCGGTTTTTTTATTTTGTGGAGCCTATCGATGAACACATTCTTTGATGTCATCCTTCTCGCCCTTCTTCAAGGCATTGCCGAGTTTCTTCCGATCAGCAGTTCCGGACACCTCGTCATTGCGCAAAAACTGATCGGTCTGGAAGAGAAAGGCATCCTGATTGAAGTCGCGCTGCACACCGGCACATTGATCTCCGTTCTGTTTTTTTACCGCGAGATCCTTATCAAGGCGCTTGTCGGCCTGACAAAGGGTGCGCGCGAGAGCTGGATGCTGGCGCTCAACACGGTACTCTCCTCAATTCCTGCGGCGCTTTTCTACCTGACCTGCAAACGCTTTGTTGACGGCACGTTTGAAAATATTCACGGCGTCGGCTGGTCGCTCATATTTACGGGGACCTTGCTGACGACGCTGCGTTTCGTGCCGATCGGCAAAACGATCGTCACGCCCTGGCGCGCCGTGGTTATCGGCATTGCGCAGGCGGTTGCGATCCTTCCGGGCATCAGCCGCTCCGGCATGACGATTATGGCGGCGCGTTTTACAGGTGTTTCGGGCACGCAGGCCGCGGAATTCTCCTTTATCGCGAGTATTCCCCTGATCGCGGGCGCAACGCTGCTCGAAGTGCTCAAACAGTTTTCCGGAACAGCTGATGTGCAGAGCGCTACGCTCTCCCTTCCCGTTCTTGTGATGGGCGCGTTGCTTGCCGGCATCACGGGCTATTTCGCCCTGAGCATCCTTGTCCGCCTGCTCCGCAGCGGCCATTTCTGGCTATTCGGACCCTATTGCCTTGCAGCGGGAACCGCGACGTTGATTTTGCTGTAACGCGCACGTCCGCCGCATTTTACCGCACGCGCAACGGCCTTTTTTGCAACGCAAATAAGCAGTTGCCACTCTCCTTTGCCCTGCGATATACTTTAGGATGATTGTGAAAGGGTATTATGACAATTCGTGCTTTTTTGGATGATGCAGCCTCGTGCATGCCCGATCGACCCGCCCAAATCTTTTTCCAGAAGAACGAATGGGTCACGCGCAGCTTTGGCGCACTCAAAGAACGTGTGGCTTGCGCCGCAACCATCGTGAAGCAGCTCAATATCCGCCCCGGCGAACACAATGTCGCGCTCATGATGGAGAACGGACCTGAATGGCAGGAGATCTATCTGGCGCTGGCCGGCAGCGGCGTTGCCGTGGTCCCGCTCGACCCCAAGCTCCGCGCACAAGAGGTCTGCCATATTCTCAAAGACTCCGAAGCCGTCGCCATCTTCGCAGGCGCCAAGCTCGGCCAGCTCTTTGAATCGATCATCGCCAACCTGCCCCAGCTGCACGCGTTTATCTGGGTGGGTGACGCCCCTGAAATACCGTGCGCGTTGCAAAACAAAATCAACATGACGTACGATGCGATGCTCATCAAGGCAGCTGCCATGGCTGACGCCGCGCGCGGCTGGTTTGACGCGCACCGCCCGACCGCCGAGAGTATCGCCTCGATCATCTATACGTCGGGGACAACCGGGAAACCGAAAGGCGCCATGCTCACACACGGGAACTTCACATCCAACGTGATTCAGACCATGAAGTGCGTCAGCGGCTTTTCCAAGGATGACAACTTCCTCAACGTCCTGCCGCTCTTTCATTCGTTCTCATTTACCGCGAATTTTATGGTGCCGCTTTACCTCCGATGTTGCTGCAGCTTTGTGCGATCGCTCAAGACCATCGCGGATGACATGAAGATCCTTAAACCGACGGTACTTTTCGCGGTTCCGCTCATGGCGGAAAAGCTCTACGAACGCGTGATCGAGAAACTGCAGAAGAGCCTGGTGGCCCGCAGTTTGATGCGCATGGGGCTGTACACCATCATCAGCAAGAAGGTCCAAGCCTCATTCGGCGGACGCCTCAGGCTCATCGGCATTGGCGGTGCGCCCACGCCGGTACCGATCCTCAAAGGATTCCAGAAGCTGGGCTTCCAGGTCCTTGAAGGCTACGGCTTAACCGAGTGTTCCCCGGGCGTCGCCTATCCGGACATCCCCTGGTATGTGCCGGGCACGGTCGGACACGTCATTCCCGACATGGACTACAAGATTATCAATCCCGACGCGAACGGCGCCGGTGAACTGATCGTACGCGGCCCCAACGTGATGAAAGGGTACTATAAAAACCCCGAAGCCACGGCTGAAGCGATTGATGCGGAGGGTTACTTTCATACGGGCGACCTGGTCCACTTTGATGAAAACGGCAACATGTCCATCTGCGGTCGCCGCAAAGCGCTGATTGTGAACCGCGAGGGCAAGAACATCTACCCGGAAGAGGTTGAACAACTGATTGAGGGCTGCCCCTTGATTCAAGACGTGATCGTACTCGGCTACACCGTGGCCGACGAAGTCGGCGAACGCGTCGGCGCGATCATCGTCCCGAACACCGAAGCGCTGGAAGCCAAGCGCGTCGCCATGAAGTGGGCACAGCCGCAGGCGGAGTCGTTTGTCCTGAATGAGGTCCAGCAGCTCTGCAAGCAGCAGCTCGCCGACTACAAGATTCCGCGCAAAATTGAACTGTGCAATGAGGCGCTGGAGCGCACCTCGACCATGAAGGTCCGGCGCGTCGTTTATGCAGGCTCGCTCGACGAACTATCGCCGGAAAAGAAGTAACCGCGTGGATGTTTTTTTGCGCAGCGCAGCGTTGGTCCCAACGGTGCGCTTTTTTTGTTTTTCCAGGCCCATTTTCCCCATGATCGGCACGTGCGGCGACGCGCCTCGGCCATCGACGCATGTCTTGACAGGACAAACTGATCGTGCTATTGTTTCTTCACAAACTTGATGAAGTTTTTGAGGGGACTTGCATGCGGAACGCTTGCAAGACTGAACATAAGTCAACGTGCACGCTGTGCGTTGAAAAAAGGAGATTGGAATGCAAAATCGTCGTACGTTTATTCGGAATACATCGCTGTTCACCATGATGGCTGCAGCACCGACCATTCTGAAGGCACAGGGAGCTCCGCGCGTATTCAAAGTCGCGGTTGTAGGTTGCGGTGGCCGTGGTAGCGGAGCCGTCAAAAACATCGTCGATGCCGCGAAGAAGATCGGTCAGGAAGTCAAGCTCGTCGCAGCAGCCGATTATTTCGTTGAGCAGGCGCAACGCCTTGCCAAGAACTATGGTCTCGATCCAAAGTTCTGCTTCGGCGGTGCCAATGGCTACAAGCAAGTCATGGCGATGCCGGAAGTCGAGATCGTCATCCTCACCACGCCGCTTAATTTCCGTCCGCAGCACGTGGAAGCTGCAGTCAAGGCAGGCAAGCACGTCTTCGCAGAAAAGGGTGTCGCCGTTGATGCACCGGGCGTCCGCCAGTTCATCGCAGCATCCAAGCTCGCAGCCGAGAAGAAGCTCACCTTAGTTGCCGGAACGCAACGCCGCCATCAGCGCGGATACCTGCTCCAGGCTCAGGCGCTCAAGGAAGGCAAGATCAGCCCGATCCTCGGCGGTAACGTCTACTGGAACGGCAATGTGCCCTGGATCAAGCGCCGCGCGGAAGGCATGAGCAACAAGGATTACCTCTGCAAGAACTGGCTCAACTTCACGGAGTTGTCGGGCGATCATATCGTCGAGCAGCATGTGCACAACATCGATATCGCCAACTGGTTCATCGGGCGTTTCCCGAAGAGCGCGGTCGGTTTCGGTGGTCGTGCACGCCGCGTGACGGGCAACCAGTTCGATTTCTTCGGCATTGACTTTGACTACGGTGACGGCGTTCACATCCACAGCATGTGCCGCCAGATCAACAAGTGCCACAACAGCGTCAGCGAAAGCTTCCGTACGAACGATGCGATCATCTCGGGCGGCGGCCGCGTGATCCGTCCCAATGGCGATCGTCTGGACCTGACGGGCGACTACATGGATGGCAACCCCTACGAGGTCGAACACGTCGATCTGCTGAAGAGCATCATGGGCACAGGCCCCTACTTCAACGAAGGCGAGACAGTCGCGATGTCAACCGCCTGCGGCATCATGGGCCGTATCTCGGCGTACACGGGACAGATCGTCGGCATGGCCGACCTCCTGACCAAGGAAAATTCACCGTACTACAAGGGATGCGCGCTGACCGCAGCCGCCTTTGAAGCGGATGGCGACGTTGAGCTTCCGAAGGAAGTCGCGGCTATCCCGGGTGAAGCTGATCCGCGTTTCGCGTAATCCGCGCCAACCGAGCATCAAACAAAAAAAGAACCGAGGTTTTCCTCGGTTCTTTTTTTATTCACGCGCCGGGCCAAACAATCTGGCAACCAAAATAAAAAAAGGTGGGAGACGAATCTCCCACCTCACTAAGACGCTGAAAGCGCGCAGACTTATTCCAAGCCCTTGCCCTTCAGGTACTCGAGCACTTTGCCGACAGACGACAGCTTCTCGGCATCCTCGTCCGGGATCTCAGCGCCGAATTCTTCTTCAAACGCCATGATCAGCTCGACGGTGTCCAGAGAGTCTGCGCCCAAATCATCGATGAACGATGCTTCAGGGGTGACCTGCTCTGCATTGACGCCCAACTGCTCAACAATAATCGCCTTGACCCGATCTTCGAGTTTGCTTGACATTGCTTTTCTCCTTGGTTTCTCTCTTTACTTTACACGCGCTACAATCGAATCGTTGCACGTACTACTGTCATCTGTTACATGACCATTCCGCCGTTCACACTCAGTGTCTGACCGGTGATGTATGCCGCTTCATCCGAAGCGAGGAACACCACAGCCTTCGCAATATCCTCTGGCTTGCCGAAGCAATTCAACGGAATCGCTGAAAGCATCTTGTCTTTCACTTCCTGTGTCAGCACATCCGTCATTTTCGACTGGATGAATCCCGGCGCAATTGCATTGACGCGGACACCACGGGAACCGAGTTCCTTCGCTGTCGACTTGGTCAACGCGATCACACCAGCCTTCGAAGCCGCGTAATTGCACTGACCGGCATTGCCGATCAATCCAATCACGGACGCGATGTTGACGATTGAGCCACTGCGCTGTTTCATCATAACTTTGGCGCATGCGCGGCTGAAGAGGAAAACGCCCTTCAGGTTAACCCGCAGCACGTCGTCCCATTGTTCATCAGACATACGCACCAGCAACGTGTCCTTGGTAATTCCTGCATTGTTGACCATGATGTCAATTTTGCCGAACACCTTGACCACCTCATCGATACACGCGGTTACGGAATCACCCGCACCGACATCTACCGCCAACGGCAACGCCTTGCGCCCAAGCGCCTGAATCGCGGCCGCGGTTTCAGCAAGCCACTCAGCTTGCAAATCACAAATCACAAGATCTGCACCTTCTGCTGCAAGGCGTTCTGCAATCGCCTTACCAATACCCCGTGCAGCACCCGTCACTACAGCGACTTTACCATCAAATTGACCCATAAGATTGCCTATCCTTCCTGATGTTTTAGAAATTTTATCACGTAGCGACCGCGATGCGGTCATCTACTGTACCACAACTGCATCGAGTGATGCAACATCCGAGACGTTCTGCGTCACCAACGTCTTGTCGATGCGCTTGATTAATCCCGAGAGAACTTTCCCTGGCCCGAACTCGATAAACTCGGTCGCGCCAGCGGCCTTTGCACACGTAATGCAGCCGGCCCACAGAACAGACTCGGTCACCTGACGCAACATGGTCTGCTTGATCTCCTCGGGATCCGCGCTGTGCAGTTTGCCAGTCACATTCGACAACACCGGCATTTTCGGTGCTGAAAATGCAATATCTTTGAGAACATCCACCAGCTTTTCGCGCGCAGAAGCCATCAACGGCGAGTGAAACGCGCCAGCCACGGGCAATACGATGCCGCGCAAGCCCATCTCCTTGCAGAGGCCTTCAGCCTTTGCAATCCCGTCCTTCGCTCCCGAAAGCACCACCTGCGAATCCGAATTGATGTTCGCTTTGTAAATACCTGCTGCCGCGCAAATTGCATCTAACTGCTCCGCGGTCGCGTTCATCACGCTGATCATGCCGCTCGGCTGTACCATGCAGGCCTCCTGCATGAAACGGCCACGCGCTTCCAGCACGCGCAACGTGGAATCAAAGTCCAGCACGCCCGCCACGTGCAGTGCGCTCCATTCACCGAGACTCAAACCCGCCGCCATCGAAAACGCGACCGACGGGAACTTCTTGGTAAACGCACGATAGGCGGCAACGCTCGTGACAAAGATCGCGGGCTGGCAGATATTCGACTTTGTCAGCTCCTCTGCGGGACCTTCAAAGCAAATCTTGGCCAGATCAAAACCCAGGATACTCTGGGCACGCCCGAAAAGCGCGGCGATTTCCGCATCCGCGGCGAAATCTTTCCCCATGCCAGGAACTTGCGCACCCTGTCCTGCAAAGACACAAACCTTACTGCTCATAGTTAACCTTTCCGTTCAACTCTTCAAGCGTGAAAACTGCGTACTAGTGTGCCAAAATAGCCAAAAATGTCAATCTGAAAGCGCACCTTCCGCTGTTTTGTCATTTTACTTCAAAATGAACTGGAAGCCCACCCGCAACCGTATTATAGTATACAAATGATTCACCTCTTAAGTGATAAGTGACGCATGCGTAAAGTGCTCTATATTGCGGCGAAATCGTGGGCCAGCGACGAGGCCACATTGCAACGCCTTCCGTTTACCCTCGAAGCGCTCCGTGACGACGGTATCGAAGTTCATCTGGTTACCGTTCACGGCGCGCCCCCGCCCCCCCTTGAGCGGATCGTCCGGCATGACGTCCATATCCCCTTTGCCAAATCGATGCGGCCAGACCGTCCCTCCCTCCGCCGCATGGGGTGTCACTTTTTTCTGCTGTGCAAAGCGATTCATCTCGCGTCGCGCACACGCTATGTGGCGATCCATGGACTGGACGATTGCGGCGTGCTCGCCTGGATCGCAGGCCAATTGACCCGCACGCTCTTTGTCCATGAATATCACCCGCTCGAACAGAACAGCGTACTCTCCTGCTATCGCCGCCTGCTCGGTAAAATCGGAACCCGCCTGCGCAAATGGGCCTGGCGTTCCGCGCAGGTCGTGATCAGCAACCATCCGCGGGTGATCGACGACCTCGCCCGGATTGGTCGCAGCGGCCGGGCCTGCATCATCCCGGACATCCCCGGCATTCTCGAAGACGTGAAAACGCCGGCGCTCAATCTGGCCAGCGCCCGCTTCAAGCACCACCCCGAACAGCGGCTCGTGCTCTGCCTCTGCACGCCGTCCGAACTGGCCATGCCCAAACAGCTCTTCGCCTCACTGGCCCGCATTGTCCAGAAAGAGCCCGAGATCCTCTTCGCCATTGTCGGCACACTGCCGGATAAAATCGAAAATCTGCGCGATCACGTGGAAGCCGCGGCACTGGAAGGCAACATTCTCATCATTGAAAAACTACCGAACATCGAATGGGCCGCCCTGCTCTCAGTCTGCGAATTCGCGATCCTGCCGTCGCCGGTCACGCTGAACGTGATGCCGCGCGTCCTCGACTGCTTCCGCGTTAAAAAGGCGCTGGTCGCGGTGGATAGCCGGTACGGACGCTCCCTGCTCTCACGGCAGCATGCGGTGCTCGTCGGGGATGCCGCTGATGCGCTTGTGCGCGGCGTTGTGTGGATGCTCCAAAATCCGCGCCGCGTACGCGACCTCGGCTTCCGCGGCTGGGAAATGCTGAAAACGGATAACCGGACCCCTGAAGCCTTTCGCGAAGCGCTCCACCGGTGCTACGCCTACGTAACAAGTGAATCGCTATGATAACTGGCATTGACGCTCTCGCCGCAAGAAATTTCACGTCGCTGCGGAAGCGGCGTGTCGCACTCCTCAGCCATCAGGCTGCGGCAACCCGCTCGGGTGCCACCTCCGCGCAACTGCTCCACCAGGTCCTGGGCAGCAACCTTGTGGCGCTCTTTGGCCCGGAACACGGTTTTTTCGGTCAGGCCACAGCAGGCGAAAAAACCTACACCTGTCCCCACCCCGACTGGTCGATCCCAGTCTATTCACTCTACGGTGAATGCCGCCAGCCCACGCCTGAAATGCTGCACGGCGTCGATCTACTCCTGGTGGATCTCCAGGATCTCGGCGTGCGCTGCTACACCTATCTGGCGACGCTGCGTTTGACGCTGCTCGCCTGCGCACGCGCCCACGTCGCGGTCTGTGTCGCGGATCGCCCCATCCCACTGCCCGAGGTGGTCGACGGACCGCTACTCGATCCGGTCTGGTCCAGCTTTGTCGCTCCCTGCGCCGTACCGTTGGTCTACGGCATGACATTGGCCGAGGCAGCGCGCTGGCTCGTGCGCGAAGAAAAAATCGATGTCGATCTCACGGTTGCACCGCTCCGCGCATGGAAACGCGGTCAGGCGCGCTGGGACTCAACCCGTCCGGAATTTATTCCGCCTTCACCGGGCATCAAGAGCTGGGAAACCGCCATGACGTATGCCGCCACGGTTTTCAGCGAGGCCTTGCCGGGGATTGACTGCGGACGCAATACGAATCTTTCATTCCGCGTGCTCGGTGCGCCCTGGATGCACGCGGAGACGATCTGTGCCGCGCTTGAAGCACTC
>CAZMLC010000089.1:8361-9686 GCA_964567125.1 uncultured Akkermansia sp. | reverse complement strand
ATGAACAGACGTGAATTTATTTCGCGCGCCGCATGGATGGGCGTTGCGACAGTTGCAGCCAGTAAGCTGTCAGGCTGTGCGACGGTCAACGGGTGTGCCGAAGGTGGAACCATGATGGGTTTTGCGGCCGAACCGCTGCCGACGGTCAAAGTCGGTATTGTCGGTCTGGGTGCGCGCGGACCTGGCGCTGTAGGTCGTTTATCCGCGATTCCGAATGTTGAAGTGGTGGCTGTGTGCGATTTGATTCCTGAACGTGCGGAGCGTCAGCGCGACCTCCTGGTCAAGGCGGGGAAAAAGGCGCCTCAAGTCTTTTCCGGCTCCTTGGATGTCTGGAAAAAGATGGTCGAACTGCCGGAAGTCAATCTGGTCTACATCACCACACCGTGGCTCTGGCATACGCCGATGGCGGTTTATGCGATGAAGGCGGGCAAGCATGCGGTTTCTGAAATCCCGGCTGCGGTGACTGTGGATCAGTGCTGGGAGCTGGTTGAGACAAGCGAGAAGACGCGCCGGCACTACATGATGCTGGAAAACTGCTGTTACGGTGAGAATGAGATGTTGGCGCTGATGCTCTGCCGCAAGGGCATGCTGGGCGAACTGGTGCACGGTGAAGGCGCATATATCCACGATCTGCGCGCCGCGAAATTCAATGCCAACGGCTATCAGGGGATGTGGCGGCTGAACTACAGCAAGGCGCACACGGGGTGTCCCTATCCGATGCATGGCTTGGGTCCGATTGCCCAGTACATGAACATCAACCGCGGCGATAAGTTCGAGTATCTGACCTCGATCAGTTCCGCGCAATTCGGTTTGAGTGAATATGCGGCCAAGACCTTTGGTAAGGCGAGCGAACAGGCCAAGGCTTCCTACATGCTCGGCGATATGAGCACGACCGTGATTAAGACCAACAAGGGTCGTACCATCATGGTGCAGCACGATACCACCAGTCCGCGGCCCTACAGCCGGATCAATACGATCTCCGGCACAAAGGGCATTCTGTCGGACTATCCGCTGCGCATTGCCTTTGAGCCCAAGGCGCACGGTTGGCTCAGCGATGCGGAGTTGCAGAAAGTGCGTGAGGAGTATAAGCATCCGCTGTGGAAGAGCAGCGGCGAAATCGCCAAGAAGGTCGGCGGGCATGGCGGCATGGACTTCCTGATGGATCTGCGGCTCTGCTACTGTCTGCAAAAGGGACTGCCGCTTGACATGGATGTCTACGATGCAGCGTCGTGGAGTAGTTTGGTCGAGCTGACGGAGAAGTCCACCGTGCGGCGCGGTTCGTCGATGGATATTCCTGATTTCACGCGGGGCGGCTGGAAGACGGC
>CAZMLC010000089.1:2700-8261 GCA_964567125.1 uncultured Akkermansia sp. | reverse complement strand
GATCAGCCGGAATATTGGGCGGTATCGCACATCTGCAAACACGTTCCGCCGACGGAGAGTACCGCTTCCGTTTTTCTCTTTCTCTGTCGCCTCCGTCAGGATATTCTCGATAAAAAGATAGACTGGAAGGCTGCGCTGAATGCCTCGGATTCATATTCTGTTGATCAAGGGCTCTTCGGCGTGCTTACGCGGGGACAGTATCCCGCCTTTGAGGAAAAGATTTTTGCGTTGAAGGAACTGGAAATCAGCGAAGTCGTGGATTCCGGTGAAAACACGTTGCACCTCTTTATGGTCATGCGCCATGAGGCTGCACGGAAGTTAACGCTGGATGAGGTGAAGAACGATATCGAGAAGCAGCTCTTCGACGACGCGTTCGCCGCGCTGCTGGATCAGACGTATGAGACGCTTGTGGCGCAGGCTACGATTGTACGTGACTAGCGACGGAAAAACGTTGCACAAAAAAAGCGCGTGTGATGCACACGCGCTTTTTTTCGTGCCTGAATGGCGCACTGTTTATTTCTGCGCGCGGTCGGTCATGGTGAAGGTGAGCGTGCCACCGTTCATGATGTCGCCATGGCTAATCTTGAAGCCCGCGACAGGTGTTCCGTTCAATTCCACCTTCTCCACATACTTGTTTTTCTTGGAAAGGTTCTTGGCGCGAATGACCAGCTTCTTGCCGTTCGGCAGCTTCAGCGTGATTTTCTCCACCTGCGGAGCGCCGAGCACATAGCCGTCGTTGCACGGATTGACCGGATAGAAGCCCATACAGGCGAAGACGTACCAGGCCGACATCTGTCCGCAGTCGTCGTTGCCGCAGAGACCATCAGGACGATTGACATAGAAGCGGTCACAGATCTCGCGAATCAGCTCCTGCGTACGCCAGCCGCGGTCCGCGAACTGGAAGAGATAGGCCACATGATGGCTGGGCTCATTGCCGTGCGCGTATTGTCCGACTAAGCCGGAGACATCCAGAACAAAACCCTGGCCGGCCACCGTGCTGGGCGCGGTGAAGAGCGAGTCGAGCTTGTCCGCAAAGGCCTTTTTGCCGCCCATGAGCGCAATCAGCGCATCCGGGGCCTGCTGCACATGCCAGGTGTACTGCCACGAATTGCCTTCTGTAAAATCATTCGGCGTGCCGGCGCCATGCCCGAGCATGAAGGGATCAAACGGCGTGCGCCAGTTGCCCTTGCTGTCCTTGCCACGCATGAATTTGGTTTCAGGATCAAAGACGTTGCGGTAGTTCTGGGCACGTTTCGCAAAGAAGGCTTCAGCCTCCTTTTTGCCCAGCGCCTTGGCCATGCGGGCTGCGCAGTCATCGTCCATCGCGTACTCCAGCACGCGTGAGACGGATTCGCCCTTGACGATGTCCAACGGCAGGTAGCCGTATTTGTTGTAGACGGCCCAGTCGTTTTTCCGCTGCTTCGGGAACGTGCCGGTCAACGATTTTTCAATCGCGTCAAAGGCGGCTTCAACATCAAAGCCGCGATAGCCCTTCAGATACGCGTCCACGATCACAGGTACGGCGTGGTTGCCGATCATGCAGTAGGTTTCCTGTCCCCACAGCGCCCAGATGGGCAAAAAGCCCTGTTGACGCTGCTGGGCGATCATGGTGTTGACAAAGCCGTCGACGCGTTCGGGCGCGAGGATCGTATAGAGCGGATGCGCGGCACGGAAGGTGTCCCAGAGCGAGAGCGTGGAGTAGTGCATGCCGCCGCGGGCTTCATGGATCTGGTCATCGGCTCCACGATAACGGCCATCGACGTCCGCGATATTGTTCGGCTGGATGAAGAGATGGTAGAGCGAGGTGTAGAAGTTCGCCTTCTGTTCATCCGTGCCATCGATATCCACGCGGTCAAACAGTTCGCCCCACGCCTTTGCGGCTGCTTTGCGCACCTGCTTGAAATCCCAGTTCGGAACTTCCGCGGCCAGATTCTTCTGCGCACCTTCAACGCTGGTTGACGAGAGCGCGACCTTGACCTGCAGCACGTCGCCGGGCTTGAGGTCGAAGTCAAAAACATAGCGCGGTGCCTTCTCGCCTTCGGCTGCCGGGAGCTGTTTGACTGCGGCGTACGGCTTGTCGAACGTAACCACGTAGAAATAGTCGCGCCGCGTCCAGACGTGCGTTTTGGTGTGACCGGTCAGGGTCTGCTTATCCACGAGCGTGGTGGTGTTTTCCAGTACATGGTGGGACAAGGCCTTCTTGCCGCTGACAATGCCGTATTGCAGATCCACGAGCAAGCGTGCCGGACCGCCTTTGTAGGTGTAGCGGTGGAACGCGACGTGTGGCGCGGCCGTGATCTGAACGTCGACCTTGTGGTCATCCAAAGTGACGGCGTAGAAGCCCGGTTCAGCTTTCTGCGTGGCTTTGCTGTAGGCGCTGTGATAGTTTTCGCGCTCAATCGCGCCCGTGAAGGGCATCAGGAGCACGTCGCCGAGGTCAGGGCAGCCCGTGCCGTTCAGATGCGTCTGCGAAAAGCCCCAGATTTTTTCATCGAGGAACATGTAGCCTGAGCAGTATTGCCAGGTGCAGTTGCCCGTGTCAGGGCTGGCCTGAATCAAACCGAAGGGCACACAGGCCCCGGGAAAGGTATGGCCGTTGTCGGCGCCGCCGACGAAGGGATTCACATACTCGGCGCCATCGCCAAGAGCGAATGAGGAACAGGCGATCATCGCGCCTAATACAATATGCTTCATGTACAGTTCTCCTTACGTGAGGGTTAAAGTGTCGTGGTCAGTGCAGCGGCCTTTTGCAGGTAACGCTTGAAAAGGGGGCAGTTCTCCGCTTGCTTCTCGACCTCCGCCCGTTTGGCCGTATGCATCAATAAGAGGCAGTAGGTCAACGATTCTGCAGGCGTGGAGGGCGGATCGATCCAGTTCAATTTTTCATCCGCGGTGAGGATCGCGATCGGCAGATCCACTGTGCGTCCGTTGGCTTCAACCTGGATCACGCCGTTACCCACTTGCCGCGGCGTGACGATGCGTTCACGGCCGTTGCGCAGCAGCGGTACAGGCCGGCCAACCAGAGTCCGCGCGCTCGCTTCGACCAGCGCGACCACGGAGGGCGCTTTCTGCAGCAGCGCAAGCATGCTGGCCTTCGTGCGGAACTGCTCCGGGGTCTCGTTCAGCAGCTTGATACAGGTCTCGGCATCGCCCGTGCTGATGGCCTCCACCAGCTGGATTTCCAACGTTTCGCTCGGTTCTTCGGCGAGGACGGGCTGAGGCGACGGCGCTTTCGCGATAGCCGGGGGTGTTGCTTTGGGCGGTTCAACCTGCGGGGTTTCTGTGGCAGGCGTCGGGACTGCCACGGTTACAGGCGCAGACGTCGGGGCTGCCACAGGCGATTCGGCTTTCACGACCGGCGGTTCGCTGACCACGGGCGGCGCAGACTCTTTTTCGAGTGACATGGGCGTTTCCACGACGGTTAGCTCACTGGACACCGTGGGTACCGCTGTTTCTGCGGAGGGAACGGGCTGTGGGTCTTTCTGCACAACGGCGCGGAACCAGAAAATCGCGCCAAGCCAGGCGAAGAGGATGAGCCAGGCGACCACGCTCTTGACCGCGTTTTCCCTGCGGATTTCGGCCTGATGCTCTTTTTCCGCGAGGCTGATATGCTGCGTATTCTTTTTGAGTTTCGTCGCAGGCTTCTTGGCGGTGGCGGGTTTGATTAACGGTGCGATATCAATCGTGCTGATGAAGGTTTCCGTAGGCGCCACGCAGCTGGGTTGCTGGTTGGTCAGCATGAGGTGAAGATCCTGGATCACCACGCTCCACTGGGCATAGCGGTTCGCTGGATTTTTCATCATCAACCGGTGGATGAACCATGAGAAGACCACCGGTAACTTCGGGTTCAACACGTGCGGGGGAACCAGCTGTTCGCGGAGCTGTGCATTCAGCGTAACGAGCGGATCTGCATTGTAAAAGGGCTGGACGCCTGTGCTCAGATGGTAGAGGACCGCACCGAGGGCGTACATGTCTGATTGCGTGGTTAAATGGTCGACACCCTGGACCTGCTCCGGCGCGATAAATCCCGGGGTCCCGACGATGTTGCCGTCATCCAGCGTCGGCGATGACTGCATGATGGCAAGCGAGAAATCGACCAGTTTGGCAATGCCGCGCGAGTCCAGCCGGATGACGCTCGATTTCAGATTGCGATGGATGATGTGCGGTCCCTGCCAGAGCTGTTCAAAACTGGAGGCGACCGAGAGCGCGATTTTCAGAATCTGCTCAAGGGTGAGTTTCTTCGCATGGTGCGCGAGATCGTCCAGCGTCGGACCCTCGACGTATTCCATCACGACATAATGGTAATCACCATCGCTGATAATATCGAAGACCGATGCAACGCCTTCGCTTTTGATTTTCGCGAAACTGCGGGCAATGGAGAGAAAGTGTTCGCATTCGTGCGGGTTACGCGCAGATTCCGGTTTGAGAATGTGCAGAACCACAGTACGTTTTAAGTTGGTCTGGATGGCTTTCCAAACCTCGGTATGTAAGGTCGAATCCAAGCGTTCAACCAGATCAAATGCTGGGTTATTTTTGAAATAGTCTTCCACGTTAATCCAATCCTCTGAAAACATTCAACATCTTTAAAAGGGGTGAGCGCGTCATACGGACCGCCTTGACCGGGCAGACTTCATGACAGCAGCTGCAGCTGATGCAGACTGGGTTGCGCAACGTCGGCGCATGCGTCGGAGAGGCAAACGACAGCGCCTCGACCGGACAGGCCTTGACGCATTTGCCGCAGCGGATGCAGCGCGCGGTATCAAAGGCCGGACGCACCCAGACCAGACTCCCCGCGGCGCGCGTGAACCAGCGCGGCAGATGATCGAGCAGGTGCTGTCCTGCCGGAATGGTAAAGTGCGGAACTGTCGGACGCGCGCCGATGCAGGTGTAAGGCCGCTCCTGATGGCATAGGTAGGGTACGCGGCGCGGTGCGATGCCGAGCACATCGCAGAGCGCGAAGTCGAGCGCAAAGGGATCGCGCGCCGCAGCAAGGAAATTGAGCGCGATCGGTGTGCCGCTGGAGGGGCCTTCACCCTCCATGCCGAGGATGCCGTCGGCAATGGAGATCGAGGGCGGCAGCGCTTTCCAAATCGATGCCACAAAACGGCCGAAGGTCGGCGTATCCGGGTAGCGCTTATGATACTGGGTCTTCGAATATCCGGGCAGCACGCCGTAGACATTTTTCACGGCCGCGGTGAGTGCGGTGAGCGAGTGGCTCTTGACTTTCGGCAGATTGACGAGCAGGTCCGCCTCCACGATCGGCGTTGAGACGGGAAATGAAAAGCCCTCGTGCGTGACGGTCGTGATGCCCGCTTGCTCCAAGGCGATCAGCGGCACGTTCTCCTCAGCGCAGACCGCGCCGATTCCGCTCTTGCGCCAGACCTGCTCCAGATTCGCCGTGTTGGCCGGACTGTCGCCCACGGTGATGTGCGCGCCCGCGGCTTTGAAGAACCGGATGACGGCACGTACGATTTCAGGATGGGTCGTGACCGCCTCCTCGGGCGTACGATCGGTCAGCAGGTTGGGCTTGAGAAAGACGCGTTTGTTCTGCACGTCAAGCG
>CAZMLC010000089.1:0-2600 GCA_964567125.1 uncultured Akkermansia sp. | reverse complement strand
AGGAGCGCGCGTTTCTGTGTACTGAAGAGCGGGTCGGCCATGGGCGCACTGAAGAGGGGGGCCGCCGCTTTCATGAACGTTTCATCCGCCAGCAAACTGCGTTCGACAGTCGCGAGTTTGCAGAGGCAGGCAAACGAGGAGATCACGAAGACCGACGTGTTGTAGTTCGTGTTGTTGTCATTCGTCTGCGTATCCGTGAAAAAGATACCGACTTTCCGTGCACCGAGACGATTCAGCGCCGGGATCAGCGCGGTATCAAAAAGCGCAATTAAGGCGTCGCGTTTTTCAACCGATGAGCAGGTATATTGCGTCACGTCGATCCATTCGCGCGCCGCGGGTTCAGCCCAGCTTTGGCCGACCGTGACACACAGTAAAAAACAGGCTACCAGCGATGTACGTACTGACATAAAAACCCTTTCTATAAGTTAAGAAACCGCTTAAAACGCTTACTGTAGCATTTTTGCGGAAAAGGTGTCGAGTGAAATTGGGTGGAATGAAAGCGGAAGGTGGAAGGTTGGAACTCACTGATCACGAACCACTTAGTTTCGCTATTTTGCAGTTGAAAGTTGCTGGCTTTGCGCTACACTGGTCGCAGGTGAATGTGTGTAGGTTGGAGGAGGAGGGTACTACGATGAAAGTGACCTGTCCAATATGTCCCAAAGCGTGCGTGCTGGATGAGGGCGTCTGGGGAAACTGTCGGGCGCGTTGCAATCGCGACGGCCGCATTGTTGCGCCGGGATATGGTCATCCCAGTGCGATACAGGTTGATCCCATGGAGAAGAAACCGCTGTATCACTTTTATCCCGGGGAGTCGATTCTGTCGATCGGCACGGCCGGCTGCAATCTGCATTGCAAGAACTGTCAGAACGCATCGCTCTCTCAGGCGCGCGCCGATGCTGTCAGCACTTATACCCTCCTGCCGCACGAGGTACCCGCGCTTGCGCATGAACAGGGGTGCCGTCACGTGGCCTATACCTATGCGGAACCGCTGGTCTGCTACGAATATACGAAAGCGTGTTGCGAAACAGCGCGGGCTGCGGGGCTGTCGAATGTCCTGGTTACGGCGGGCTATATCGAAGAGGAGCCTTTGCGCGATATGCTTCCTTTCGTGGATGCTGCCAATGTGGATATCAAGGCGTTTGATGATGCTTGCTATCGCGCGAACTGTCAGGCCACCTTAGCGCCGGTCTTGCGCACCTTGCGTATGATGCATGACAAACAGGTGCATGTGGAGATCACCTATCTGGTGATTCCAACGCTCAATGACGATCTTGCGCAGATCCGTGCGCTGTGCGCCTGGGTGATGCGCTATCTGGGGCCAGAAGTGCCGATCCATTTTTCGCGCTTCTTCCCTCAGTATCAGTTGCGCGATCTACCGGTGACGCCTTTGGAAACGCTGCAGCGGGTGCGCGATTGCGCGCAGCAGGAAGGGCTTCACTTTGTCTATCTCGGGAATGTTGAGACTCAGGAAGGCGCGGAGACGCGCTGTCCGCACTGTCAGCACGTGCTGATCCGGCGACACGGCTATGCGGTCGCGTTCGATCCTGCTTTTGACGCGGGCCGGTGTACGGTTTGCGGAACGCAGTTGTATGGTCGCTGGCGGTCGTGTGAAGGCATCTGCCGGCAAAATAAATAAGCGGGAGGCTAACTATGAAAAATTGTGTGGATTCACCCTTGGCCGGACGTTGGTTTTCGGCGGACAGCATGGTGCTGAAAAAGGAACTGGCCTCCTATTGCCAAGCAGTTCCCGTGACGCGGCATGAGAACGTCTGCGCTGCGATTGTCCCCCATGCGGGATATTCTTTTTCCGGGCGGATTGCCGCAGGTGTCTATCTGAGTATTGATCCGACGAAACTGAAGCGCGTCGTTGTCCTCGGACCTAGCCATTATGTCTTTCTGCCGAATCAGGTGAGCGTACAGGAGGCCACCCATTTCCGTACGCCCCTTGGCGAGGTGCCGGTCGACACCGCCTTTGTTGAACAGCTGCGCAAATTGCCCTTTGTTACCTATCAGGCGCGTGCCCATGACCGCGAGCACAGCGATCAGATCCAGCTGCCGCTGATTCAAAGTTACCTGGGGCCCGCGCTGCCGGTGGTCTGTCTGGTATGTGGCCAGTTTGGCGTTGCCGAGGCACGCGAAGCGGGCGCCGCATTGCGCGCGCTTCTGGATGACCAGACGCTGGTTGTGGTCAGTACCGATTTCACGCACTACGGCTCCAACTACGACTACGTGCCCTTCACCCAGGATATCCAGAAAAATATCGAAGCGCTCGATATGCAGATCTTTGCCGCGCTGGCGGAAAAGGATCTGCCCGAATTTCATAAGCGGCTGGAACGGACCGGTGCGACCGTGTGCGGACGCGATCCGCTGATGCTGCTGCTGGCGATGCTGCCCAAGCAGAGCGTGGTGACGCGGACAGGGTATGATACCTCGGGGCGGATGATGCACGATGAACAGAATTCAGTCAGCTACCTGGGGGCGATCGTCACAGGCCATTGGAATGGATGCGCGTCAGCCGCGCAGAATATGCACGATGGCCGCTTGTCCAGCGAGGTTTGCCACCAGTTGCTCCAGTTCGCGCGGCAGACGCTTATGCAGGC
>CAZMLC010000088.1:5570-9871 GCA_964567125.1 uncultured Akkermansia sp. | reverse complement strand
TCGCCTGCACCGGTCTTCACCAGTGCGCCCGGACCGCTGATCGGCGTTGTGATCAGCAAGGTGCTGGAGCCAGAGGATACGGTCGCGGTGAGCGAGGAGGCCAGCGTCATAGGAACAGAGACCGTGTGCGATCCATTACTGAGTATCATGGACGCCGCGCTGGAACCGTTATCAAAGGCAAGCGAACCTGTACCGGAGAGCGTATAGCTGTTGGCATTGTTGAACAGCATGCGTCCCAGCGTAAAGGGGGTGTCGAGCGTCACGGTTCCCGTGGATGCCAGAAGTGTGCTGAACGTGATGCCATTGCCGGCTGCGGAGACGGGTAAGAAATTCCAGTTGTCCGCCGTTGACCAGGTGCCGCCCGTGGCGCTGATCCAGACCGCTTCGCCGCTTGCGCTATCGGCGCGGATGTGGGCGATGATCGTATGCGCAACGCTGTCGATGGTAAAGGTGCAGAGGAAGCCCGGCGTAGGATTGCCCCAGGAGAGATTGGCCAGTGCAGGGAGGGAGTCTTTATACGCGAGCACCGCGAAATCGCCTTCGCGCGTGATCGGCATACGCGTACCAAGCGTTACGAGATCCAAGGTAACGCGTTGGATCCAGGCGTCAGCAGGAAGAATCAGTTGATCGCAGGCAGAACCGGACGCAGCAACTTCAAGTTCAAGGCGCGAAGCCTGCGCGCTCAATCCGATGCGTAGCGAAGTTGGCGCGAACGGTGCCAGAACGTTGTCCACCAGCGAGAGGCTTGCTCCGGAAGCAACGAGAATATTTGTTTTAGAGAGAGAGGAGCCTGTCAGGCAGAGAACGCCATTCGAAATGATGGTTGGTCCTGTGACGGTGTGTGTGCCGGCTAAAGTGAGTCGTCCAGGTCCTGTCTTGATCAGCGAACCGCCTGTGCTGGCGGGGTCTTGTTCAAAGTTGGCGGTGATACGGCAATCAGCGTTTGCCGCCGCGCTGAGCACTGCGCCGCCAGCCTGCACTTTAAAGGGCGGCGGATTGGTGATGAAGTCCGCGCCGCCGACAATGTTGGTCGCTTCCAGCGTGCCGCCGTTAAAGGTCACGGAACGCGTCACGTTGGTATCCGTGCCAAAGCGCAGCTGTTTCATGGCCCAGATGCCACCATTAAGATAGATATCCGCCGCACCGGCATGAGCATTGCCCGTTGAATTCGGTGCAATCAGGGTCGATCCATTCGGGATTTCGAAGCGTCCGCCATTGAGGATCAAGCGTCCGCTGCGCGCGCTGTCACCGCCTGAGGTTTCGACGTGTGGCGTTGCCATCATAAAGCCGACGCTCGATCCTTCCGCTGTCAGTGTACCGTTATTGACAATGATCTCATCCGGTGCGTCTGCGATTTGACCGCCCTTGGTGTTGATAGCCATACGCAAATATTTAACCGTAAGGCGTCCGCCTTCCATGAACAATCGGCCTCGCTTCGCACCCGAGACGCCGACGAAATTCGCCATGCTGTCATTGTTAACTCCATCAACCCTGTGTGTGCCATTGCTGACGATGAGCAGAGCATCGCTGGTAGCCAGAGCTCGCCCGACGAAGAAGCGGCTCTGTGTATTGGTCATCGCGAAGGCGCCGCCATCGAGGATCATGGTGCCATTATAAATAGCCATAGTCTCGGTTGCTCCTGCGGTCATCACGGTGTTGCTTCGCAAAAGCGCTGTTCCTCCAGCGATGCGGAATTCGCTGGTGAAGGTGGTTGGTCCATCCAGAATGAGCAATCCAGAGTTGGTTTTATAAAAATTCGCGGAAACATCGGTTGTTCCCGAAAGGGTCAGCGTCTGATTGGTCGCGATGCTTGCAAACTGTGAACCCGCCAGAGCGAGCGGCGCTGAAATCGTCAAATTCTGGGTCGCTGCGCTCAGATTGAGATCAAGGCTTGCCCCACCATCCAATGTGAGTTTGCTTGTACCCGCCAGCGTGATAGGGCCGCCGGGATTGGCGATGCGGATGCCGTCCCACGTCATCGCGCCGCCCGTATTCACACTGTGCTGACTGGTTACCGTCGCATCCCATACCGCCACGTTGGCGCTGCCAGGAACGACCCCGCCAACCCATGACGAGGTACTGTTCAGCGGGTCGGTGTTGTTGTCTTTTTTAATCTCCTGTGCGGTCACATGACACGTCAGCAGACTGAAAAAAAGCACGCCTGTATACCACAGTTTTACTGTTTTCATAACGATCTCCTCTCTTGACACCCAAAAAAATAACTACAATTAATTATTTAAAACCATATCGCGAACAAGACGCGCTTAGCAAGCATAAAATAGTGTTCCGCCCGGCTCAACGCCGATGTTAACGGAAAACGAGGCGTGCGTAACGGTTCCCGGTAGTGCGGGCGAATGCGCGCGATGGTTATCCAAAACGCTTGACTTCCGCGGTGTACTTTTCGATTTCTTCGGGTGCAATCAAATGGCGCTGAGCAAGCGCAGTCATATAGTATTCAAGCGTCATCATGCCATCTTTCTGGCTGGTTTCCATGATGGATTGGATCTGGAAGGTCTTGTTGTCGCGGATGAGCACGCAAATGGGTGGCGTCGCGACGAGGATTTCAAAGGCGGCAATGCGCCCTTTTCCGTCAAGGCGTGGCAGCAGGCGCTGCGAGACAATTCCTAGCAGGCTGGAGGCCAATTGCAGGCGGATTTGGTTCTGATGGCTTTCGGGAAAAGCATCGATAATGCGGTCAATCGTCTGCGCCGCAGTGTTGGTGTGGATCGTCGCAAAGACCAAGTGTCCGGTTTCTGCGGCGGTCAGGGCCGCGGCCATGGTTTCCGTGTCGCGCATTTCGCCGACCATGAGGATGTCCGGCGCTTGCCGCAGCGCATATTTGAGTGCGCTGGCGAAGCTCTGCGTATCGGCAAAGACCTCGCGCTGTTCAATGATGGATCGATCGTTTGCATGCGCGAATTCGATCGGATCCTCGATGGTGATGATGTGCGCGGGCCGGGTGTGGTTGATGCGGTCAATGAGACTGGCGATGGTGGTCGATTTTCCGCTTCCAGTCGGTCCGACAACGAGGATAAGCCCCTGTTTCTTTTCCGTCAGCTCAATCACGCGCGGAGGAATGCCGAGGCGCTCAGGTTGGGGGATCTCCGTGTTGACCACGCGGAAGACGGCGCCCAGCGCACCGCGCTGGAAGAAGACGTTGACGCGGAATCGGGTTGGCCGCTCTGTGCCATCCGGCAGGGGCATCATGATGGAGAGCGAAAGGTCGAGTTCGCGTTTTTCTTCGAGTTCGGCGCGTTGCCTCTGTGTGACCACGCTGAAAATCAGCCGCCGGACATCTGCTCCGTCCATGGTCGGGAAGTCCACAAAACACCACGTTCCACCGATACGGATGCTGGGGGGGACCCCTGTGGTCAGCAGCAGGTCGCTCGCCCGCTTCTGCGTTGCAAGGATGAGCAGGTCACGCAAGTCAATCGCCGCTACGTTCAACCCCCCGCGCTTATCGCCGTAGTGATGCTGAAAGGCGTGCGTTCCGGTCTCCATGCCCTTGACGAGCAGGCTGAAGGCGTCTGGATTGTCAACAGCCCGCCGCGCCTCTTCCAGTGTGATTTCACCCTCCTGATAGAGGCGGAAAATCTCACGGGTGAAGGTCTGCATGCCCGGTACCATCATCTGGGCAAGCGTTTCATCCAGCATCGCATAGTTCTGCTCTTCGATCAGTTTGCTGACCAGCGGAGAGGCTAAAAGTACCTCGACTGCGGGGATCATGCCTTCTGTCTTCGCGGAGGGCAGGAGCCGCTGGGCGATCACGCCCAGCAGCGCCATCGAGAGGTCTGTCGCGACGCGGCCGCGCTGCTCGTTCGGGAACATGGCGATGACGCGCTCAAGCGCCTGGACCGCAGTGGCGGTATGTACCGTTGCGATTACGAGGTGTCCGGTCAAGGAGGCCTGAAGCGCGACCTGCATGGTCTCCACATCGCGCAATTCACCGACCACGATGACATCGGGATTTTCGCGCAAACCGCTGCGCAAGGCCTCGACAAAGCTCTTCGCATGCACATGGATTTCGCGTTGTGAAATCAGCGAATGAATGTCTTCGTGCAGAAATTCGATCGGGTCCTCAAGCGTCAGGATATGCTTACTGGCCGTTCGGTTGATATGGTTCACCAGCGTGGCCAGGGTCGTCGATTTGCCGCTGCCTGTGGCGCCCACAACCAGAATCAGGCCGCGCGGCTGCTCACAGAGCGTGAGCAAGGTTGCAGGCAGGTGCAGGTCGTTGACGAAGAGTGTGCCGCCCAGGCAGAGCGGCCGGGCCACAAACGCGGAGCCTTGCAGCGTCGCGA
>CAZMLC010000088.1:0-5470 GCA_964567125.1 uncultured Akkermansia sp. | reverse complement strand
GTGCCGCCCAGGCAGAGCGGCCGGGCCACAAACGCGGAGCCTTGCAGCGTCGCGAAGAAGTTGAGACGGAATCGCTCGTGTTGCGCCAGCGTGTACGAAATGTCATACGCGCCGCACAGCTGATAGGTCTCCTCGTTCTTTTCGCCCAGCACCGCCCTGCGAAAGGCGGTGACCGTCTCCTCAGCGATGATCGAGGTCTCCTCGAGGGGCGTGACCAGTCCCTTCACGCGAAAATAGGGTTGCTTCGTTGCGGCAATAAAAAGATCCGAAGCCTTCAACGTGATGGCGTGCTGAAGCAGTGTGTGGATGTATTCACTCATCGGAATGTCCTGTTGCTAAGCCTGTTCATCGGGATCGTCGAGGGCATCAAGCGTTCCCCCTAAGGGATCGCTTGTGCGGCTGGAGGTGTCCAACCCCGGCACACGGTAGATCGGATTCGGTTTTTTGCGCCGCGCCAGATAGTCCTTGATGGTCGTATAGAGCGTCGTGAGCACGACCAGCCCCATAATGGTGTAGAACCCGTACCAGAGATAGCGCTGTGTTCGCAGCCGCGATTCGAGCTTGTTCTTACTGATTTCCAGTTCAAGGCGTCTGGCGGACTGGGGATGGGCGGTCACAAAGCGATCGATCTCTTGGATCATGACGGGGATGCCCGACATCGGCAACGTCTCCAGCGCTGTCTGGATGGCGCTGTATTCGCGTTCTTCACGCTCGCGCGCCTCCTGCTCCTTTTTGCGCGCGTCCTCCGCATCCTGCTGCTGCTTGAGTTCAGCTTCGGCCTTGGCGAGGAGCTGGCGTTGCTCGTTCAGCGCAAACCGCGCGCCATCCTGCTCGATGAGCGCCTTGAGTGCCGCGATCCGCTTGACGAGGCTGGTCTCCTGTGCCGCTTTCTTTGATGCATCGGCGATGCGGATATTGTCCGCGGCGAGCTTCTGGGTCTCGGCCAGCAGAGTTTCGTAGATCGCCTTGATCCGCGGGCTTAACTGGAAAACACGTCCGGACCCGTTACACGTCAGGCAGGGTGTGGTCAGCGTTTTCTTACCCTCGCATTTGTAACATTTCCCTGCGCCCTTGCAGATGCCGCAGACCGTTTTATCGGCCTTTTTCCCTTCGCCGTTGCACAATTTGCACGTTCCGGTTCCTGAACAGAAGGGGCACGTTCCTGTTTTTGAACCTGTTCCTGCGCATGCGGTGCAGGGAATGAGCCACAGATCAGGGGTTACTTCAGCTAAAAGGTTGGTCTCCGCCGGGTAAGTCGTGCGCAACAGGTCAGCAGTGCGTGTAAATTGGCTGGTGTTCATCTGCAACAGGTAGACCAGCGCGTAGATGGACATGACGCGGCTGCGGATCGCAGGATCGTAATCGGCATCGCGGATGATAGATTGAAATGTCTGCGAAGCGTTCGCATCTTTTTGCGCGCTCAGGAGCGACGATGTCGCCCGGACCACATCCGCATAGTCAGGCTGTTTTTGTCCCAAAGCCAGCGATGTCATCCCAAATATTCCCAGAAGAATTAATCGTGGCATCATCTGATTGAGCATATCATTACTCCTCATGCTATACACCAGCTTTAAATGGGTAGATTGTCACACAACCCACTTAACGCGTCAACGTTTAAATGGCGTTTTACACGTGCGCGCGTAGCCTGAGTTTTGTATCGCATTACGCGCAAAAAGACAGTATGCTATTTTCCTAAGTTAATCTTCGGAAAAGGTCTTCATGAAACGATTGTTTTGTCTTTTTGTTGGCTGCGTCGCCAGCGTGGTTGCGCAGGAGAAACCCGGCGTGATTTGGTGGTCGACGCCCGTGGAACCAGGTGAGGCGGTTCAGGTGCATGGCGGGGCTTGGGGCAGCAATACCGTGGTTGAATTGATTTCCGGGGGCGATACGAATGCTGGGTTTTCCCGCGCGGAACAGTGCCTGCCGCTGAAAAAGACGGAAACCGGACTGGTCTTTGAGTTTCCGCGCAGCTTCAAGCCGGGCCTTGCGACCTTCCGCGTGGTCTCGGAACAGGGCGCATCTGCGCCGCACGTGCTGAATGAGCCGGAGGTCTGGTGGCTCCAGGGCGATCTCGGGCCTGACGCTACGCCCGGCGGTTGGATCCGTTTCTTCGGTCGCTGCCTCGACCGCGATCAGGAAGCCGCAGTCAAGGTGGTCGATGCCAAGGGCCGGGAACGCGCGCTGAAACTCGCGCTGCGCGATGTCTGGTCGCTGGAGGCCCAGCTACCGGAGGATTTCCCGCTGGGCGACTATACCGCCTTTGTCTCGAATGGAAGCGGGCGCCGCGCAGGTTGGCGTTCCGCAGGCACCTTCTCCGTGCGTTTGGAGCCGACGCGCTACAAGTCCACGCGCTTTGATGTGACGACCTTTGGCGCGATCGCGAACGACGGACTGGACGATACCGTGGCGCTGCAGGCGGCTCTCGCCGCGGCTGCCACCAATGGCGGCGGTGTGGTCTATCTGCCGCGCGGACGGTTTCAGTGCAACAGTACGCTCGTGATTCCCACCAACACGCTGCTGTGCGGCGTCTCGCGCGACCTCTCGCAGCTCTATTGGCTGGACACGGAGAATCCGCCGGAAGCGCTGATCGAAGGGACCCATTCCTTCGGCATCGAGGACCTGATGATCCATGCGGGCAAATACCGCAACGGCATTGTCTGCAAGAACGATATCGCCAAGCAGCACGAACTCTCCAGTTCGCGCACCATGCTGGGCCACGATATCTCCTTTCGCCGCATGACGCTGAAGCTGATTATCGATCAATATATTATCAAGAACACCGCGGAATACGAAAAACGCGCCTATCTGCCCGGCAACGGCATTGTTGCGCGCGATGTGCGCGGCCTGCGCATGGAAAATTGCGACATCTATTGCTCAAAGGAGGGTTCCACGACGCTCTATTTCGTCTGTACCGGTGAATACGTCCACATCTCGGGCTGCCGCATCAATGGATCCGGCTGGGCCGTAGTGGGCGGCGATAAGGTGATCTTCGAAAAGAACGATGCCTGGAATTGCACCTACAGCGTCAGCTCGGTTTCGCGCAATCTCTATTGGGGCAAGAACCGCCAATACGATCTCTTCACCAACAACCGCGAGGCGATTACGCACGATGGCGCCAAGGTCGCCTTCAAGGATACCGTCTCCGCAGTCTGTTCCGGCACGAAGATGACGCTGGCGTTTGATGGCAAGCCGGCCTATCAGCAGGGTGCCGCCTACTGGCAGGGATACGATGTGCAGATCGTGGAGGGCAAGGGCGCTGGCCAGACGCGCGGTATCGCCGCGATCAATGCCGAGGGCACGGAAATCACGCTGGACCAGCCGTGGCTGATCCAGCCGGATAAGACCTCGCGCTTTGTCGTGGCGGCGGAACGCAAGCACCTGCTCTACGTCGATAACTACACGGAGGATTCCTCCATCGCGATCCAGCTCTACGGCGGCCTTACGGATGGCGTGCTGGCGCGCAACACCTGCACGCGTTCCGGCGGCTTCCGCGGCTTCGGTATGATCTACCACAAGATCATCCCGCTCTGGTTCGTGCAGTATTTTGACAACCGCATCATCAGCGGCAACGGCTATCGCGGTCCCTCGAATGAGGTCCCGCCGCGCGACTCGGTCTTTGAATTTACAGACAAGGGACATCCCGGCCTGACGCTGACGCGTTCCTGCGTCATGCGCCGCTGCCTCGGGGAAGGCAATGCCTATGTGCTGATGGATAGCGCCAACGGCGTGGTCGAGCAGTGCACGATCCGCCATGCGGACTGTGGCATCCGCTCGGGCCGCCACGCGGCTTCGCTGGTGGTGCGCAACAACACGTTCGAGGATGTGAAGCTGCCGTACGATGCCGCGGTGCGCAGCGGTGCGTTGCTCAATTCCGCGCAGGTGGCTGCCGATATGCTCGCCAGCGCCACGGTTGCTCTGGGCGCACAGGCGCCGGCTGTCTGGCGGAAGATTCTCGCGCAGCTGCGCAGCCTGATCGCGCAGGAGAACACGTCGCAGCAAGCCGCAACGGCGCGGGGCCTCGTTGAAGAAGCCTTGCGCGCGCTGGCCGGTTCGGAAACGGTGTTTGAGCAGGATATCGCGGAATTGCTGATGGGCATGACGCTGAGCGTGCGCGCCTGGGATCGCACCACGGAAACTGCTTTTTCAAATCCCGCCTCCACGAAATTCCAAATTCCACTTCAGGTCACGCTGGCGGAACAGGGCTTCCCGATGACGGTGAGCTTCGCGGCTGAGGCGCGCGGAGGCTGGACCTTCAGCGCGCTGGAAAACGTAGCGCTTAAACCCGGCACAACGACGCTGGCGCTTCCCGCGGTCTCGCCCGCTGGCGGCAAGGGCTATTTCCAGTTGCCGATCCTCTGCACCTTTGCGGGCGATGGCTGGCGCTTGCGCTGCCGCTATCACGTTCCGCTCCTCTCCGAGAATCGCACCGTGGGCTGGCTGGTGACGAAACAGTCGCTCGTCGCAAAGCCGCAGGCTCCTTCGACCTGGCAGCTTCCCACCTACAATGCGCACGGTCAAGTCGAGGTCGAAAAGGCGGTCGGCAAAGTCGCCACCAATGAAGTCGCTGTCGGCGTGAGCCTCTTGCGTGTGATCCAGCCGACGTCGCTGACCCTGATGTTCTCCGGCGCGGCCGCAGTCTCGCTTGATGGCCAGCGGCTGGGTTCGGAGCTGGCGCGCGGTTCCTTCGCCACGTGTGTCCTGCAGCCGGGCGATCACCTGTTGCGCGCAGAGACGCACCACGATCCGAAACGCCGTGAGGCAGCCACGTTCCGCGTGAATGTCCGCGTTTCCAATGCGGTGAACGCCGGGGACTTTTACCTTGTCCCCGCGGAAGAGCTGATGCAGATGAAAGATGTTTTGAAATAGGAGCAGGGATGGCCGGAGAAGAACTTACACCGATGATGCGCCAGTATCGGCGAATTAAATCCGAATTGCCGGAGGGCGTGATTCTGCTTTTTCGTCTCGGCGATTTTTACGAGATGTTCTTTGACGATGCGCGTACCGCCGCGCCGATCCTCGGCGTGGCGCTGACCCAGCGCGCGGGCACGCCCATGTGCGGGGTGCCGCACCATGCGATTGATGCCTATCTCGCCAAGCTGATCCGCGCCGGACGCAAAGTGGCGCTCTGCGATCAGATGGAAGATCCCGCGCTGGCCAAGGGCATTGTGCGCCGCGAAGTGACGCGCGTGGTCACGCCGGGTACGGTCACGGAAGATGAAATCCTCGATGCCGCGCGCAACAATTATCTGGCGGCCATCTACTGGGGCGGTCAGAGCGAAACGGTCGCGGCATCGCCCTTGAGCGGCGCGACCGCAGTGCCGAGTGCCGTCGGATTCGGTTTGGCGCTCTTTGATCTCTCCACCGGTGAATTCACGGTGGAGGCGCTGGCCGATGTGGCCTCTGTGATTGAAAGCCTCAAGCGCAATGCGCCGAGCGAATGCCTCGTGACGCGCGGACAGCGCGCCGCCCC
>CAZMLC010000087.1:0-10006 GCA_964567125.1 uncultured Akkermansia sp. | reverse complement strand
GCTGCTGGCATCGCCTGCATAATGTTTCGCTTTGAAATCAGTGTGGCGCTGGTTTTACTGCGTCACCCTATCAAAGGAATGCCTTTATGCTCGTACTCGCCAGTCTCTTTGGCCTTCTTGCCAGCGCAACACCCGTTCAGCGGGACAGCACGCTCCTCGCAGCGGATTGGAAATTCTCACGCGCTGAAGCCATCACCAACGCAGCCGCTGTCGGGTTTGATGATACAGCGTGGCAGACGGTCCGCGTGCCGCACGACTGGGCTATCGCAGGTCCCTTTAATCCGAAGGCGGATGGCGGTTCAGGCAAGCTGCCCTGGCGCGGTGTGGGCTGGTACCGCAAACACCTTGCGTTGACGTCCGCCGATGCAGGCAAGCACATCTATCTCGATTTCGACGGCGTCATGGCGAGCCCGGAGGTCTTTATCAATGGGCAGAAGGCCGGCGGCTGGGATTACGGCTACATGGGCTTCCGTATTGATGCTACGCCCTTTGTCGCATGCGGCAAAGACAACGTGATCGCGGTCAAGGCCGATACGCGCCATCACAATTCCCGCTGGTATCCTGGCGCAGGCATCTACCGCAAGGTGACGCTGACGCGCTGTGATCCGGTGCACGTCGTCCATCAGGCAACGTTCGTGACAACGCCTGTCGCGCAGGCGGACCGCGCCGAGATCCAGATCGCAACCGCCATCACCAATGCGCTTGATCGCGCGGTGGAGGTGCGCGTTACGCTCGCCCTACTGGACCCCGCGGGCAAACGCGTTGCGACTGCGGATCAGGCCGCCACGCTGGCCGCGCACGCCGCACTGCCAATCAAGCAGCTCTTTACGCTCAAGCATCCGCAACGCTGGGATGTGGATGCGCCCAACCTCTATTCTGCGCAGGTGACCGTGACCTCGAAAGCCACGGCCGACAGCGAGCGCGTCCGTTTTGGTATCCGCACATTCAGCTTCCCGGCCGATGACGGCTTCCACCTCAACGGCCGCCGCGTCCAACTCTACGGCGTCAACCTCCACGCGGATCTCGGACCACTCGGCATGGCCTTTAACCGTTCAGCCATGAAGCGCCAGCTGGAGATCATGAAGGATATGGGCTTCAATGCGTTGCGCACCAGCCACAACTGCCCGGCGCCGGACGTACTCGATCTCTGCGATGAAATGGGCATCTTTGTCTGGAACGAGGCGTTTGATAAGTGGGAAGGAACGTCGGGGCGCCGCAGCGACCAGAATCTCGAAGATTACGTCGCCCGCAATCTACGCCACTTTGTACTGCGCGACCGCAATCATCCCTCGGTCTTTATCTGGTCGATCGGCAATGAGATCCCGCCGGCCAAGCCGGAGAATCCCAAGGATCCGGGCATGACCCGCAGCCGCTGCGCCGCCTTCCGCAACGCAATCCGCGAGCTGGACACCACGCGTCCGGTCGGCAACGGCAACTGCTTCGGCAACGCGATCGGCATGGGCATTTTCGAGGATCTCGACATCACCGGCTGGAATTACGGCGGCCAGTACGCCAGCATCAAGCGCAAATATCCGGACAAGCCGGTGCTCTACTCGGAATCCGCCTCGGCGCTGAGTTCCTATGGTTTCTACGCCGTGCCTCCGCCGCAGAACAAAACCGACTACGCGGTCGATGCTCTGGAGGTCTGCTCCTACGACCACAATGCAGCCCCCTGGTCGGATATTCCCGACCTTGAATTCGCCCGCATGGCGCGCGACCGCTATTGCGGCGGTGAATTCGTCTGGACCGGCTTTGATTACCTCGGCGAACCCACGCCCTATATGCATTATTTTGAGCAGATGCGCAAATACCCCCAGGAGGAGATGGCGCGCAGCTCCTACTTCGGCATCGTCGACCTGTGCGGCATTCCGAAAGATCGCTTCTACCTCTATCGCAGCCTGTGGAACACCAACAGCGTCACGGTGCATATCCTGCCGCATTGGAACTGGAGCGGCTACGAAGGCCGCAAAGTCCCGGTCTACGTCTACACGAGCGGTGACTCCGCAGAGCTCTTCCTCAACGGCCAATCGCTCGGACGCCGCACAAAGGGCCAGGCGGCGATGAAGCCGCTCAATCTGGCCGCAGGCAAGACGGCCACAGCGTCGTCGACAGAAAAGACCAGCGCTCACAACAACCCCGCCTCCGCCGCGCTGGACAGCAGCATGGAGACCCGCTGGTGCGCATCCGGCCCCAACGCCCCGCAATGGTGGCAGGTCGATCTCGGAGCGGCCACGACCTTCCGCTTCATCTCCACCACATTTGAAAATGACGCCAAAGGCTACGGGTACTCCGTGCTCGCTTCAGACGACGGCACCACCTGGAAGACGCTCTATACCAAGAAACACGGTGAAAAAGCGCTGGACGTCCTTGACCAGCAGACAACCGCTCGCTATGTGCGCATCGCGATTGATGCGCTCGACCAAGGTCGCTGGGCCTCCATCCGCGAATTCGCCCTCACGCTGGAGCCGCCAAACGCGCCCTACTATGATGTCTGCGACACCTATCGCTTGCGCTGGCCGGACGTGATCTATCAGCCGGGTGAACTCAAGGCCATCGCCTATGCCAATGGCAAGCAGATCGGTGAAGCTGCGGTCAAAACAGCGGGGCCAGCCAAGGCGCTGATGCTCACGCCCGAAAAAACAACGGTGCCGGCCGATGGAGAAAGCGTGGTCTTTGTACACGTCGACGTCGTGGATGCACATGCAGTGCGCGATCCGCGCGCAACAAACCAGATTCACTTTGCAGTGAGCGGTCCCGGCACGATCGTCGCGGTGGGCAACGGAAATCCGCGCGCCACCGATTCCTTTGCCGACACAGCCCAGCACCGCCTCTATTTCGGAAAGGCCGTCGCGCTGGTACGCCGCCATGCGGGAGAGGCCGGCGCGATCACGCTGACCGCAACTGCGGAGGGACTGGCCCCTGCCAGCGTGATCCTGAAATAGCCGCGTTTAGACGCGGTGATGGCGCGCATCCATCCAGGAGAAGAAGGCCGCAATCAACGTGCCGCTGATCGAATGCCAGACGCAGGAGACTGCGGCAGCGACAGCGGCTTCGGGCAGTGCAGGAAAGTGACGCATCGCAAGGTTCGTCGCGAGTCCTGCATTCTGCATGCCCACCTCAATGGAGAGCGTCCGCCGTTTGGGCAGGGACAGGCGCGTAACCACGCCGACGCAATAGCCCAGCAGATAGCCGAGCCCGTTGTGCAAACAGATCGCCAGGAAGATCATCGCGCCGGAACGGAAGAACGCCGAGCCGTTGCACGCCACAACGCCGCCCACGATGCAGGCCAATCCAATCACGGAAACGCCCGGCATGATGGAGACCAACACCGGAAAAAAGGCCTTTTCGCGCCAAATGTAATTCAACAGCGCACCCAGGGTCACCGGCAGCAAGGTGACCAGCAGCATGGACTGAAACATGCTCATCGCGGGAATTGAAATGGTCTGCCCCGCCAGCAGCAACATCAACAGCGGCGTCATCAACGGCGCAAGCAAGGTCGACGCCGTGGTCATACCTACGGAAAAAGCGACATCGCCTTTGCAAAGAAAGGTCATGATATTCGAAGAGACTCCGCCCGGCGCGCAACCGACCAGCAGCAGGCCCACGGCAATCGCCGGGGGCAATGCGAGGAGATGAACAAAGAGATACGCGCCCAGCGGCATGATGGTAAACTGCGCACAGGCACCGATAAAGATATCCAGGGGATGCTGTGCAAGTGTTCGAAAATCTTCCACCGTCAAGGTCATGCCCATACCCAGCATGATGATGCCCAGAATCGCGGTTTGCGTGTTTCCCTTGACCCACTCGAAAAGCCAGGGCTGCCAAAAGGTCAGCGCGGCAATCGCGATAACAAAAAGTGAGGTAAACTTGACGAGCCAGCGGCTCAGGATTTGCAGAAGACCGATCATAGTAACCGTTTCCCTTTAACGCGGATCAATACGCTGCTCGAACAGCACGAGGCCGTCATCCAGACGCCGCATCTCGAGTTTCAATGCACGCGCTTCATGCGCATAACGCAACATGATAAAGTTATCCGCCTGCACCAGCAACTTCGATTGCGGATCGCGGTACACATCGCCCGTCCCCTTCAGCGACGTGTTGCAGAACCAGGCGCCTTCCTGACCGGACCACTCGCCGAAATAACCAAAACCGGTGATCACAAGTGAACCCTTTTGCGCGGCGCGGAACCACGAACCTTTAGCCAGACTGCGGAAGACGCTGCCCTTCTCGTTGTTGATCGTCACGACAAAGGGCATAGTACCCAGCTCCATGGTCTGCTCATACCACGTCAGCGACGCGCTGCCCTCCTGCCAGTTATGGCAGGTCTGGAGCAGCGTGTTCAGGTCCTGGACGTGATTCAGGTCAACGCTCACAAAGCGCGCGCCATAGGCCGCAAAATCAAAGCGCCAGCACCAGCCCTTGTCGGGCAGCGAGAAAAATGAACAGTAGGCAGACGCACCGGGATCATAGACCGCGGCTTTGCGCGTCTGCGGCGTTCCGCGCGGACGGATCTCGCGATCATGATTGCCCAACGTGGGCATGACCGGCACGGAGCGAAAGAGCGTTGGATAACGCGCGACCAACGCCTCGAACGGCTTCACATTCACGCGCGCGGCCTCACCCTCTGTTCCAGGTCCCTGATGCAGCGCGGGCACGTTGTCGCCCGCCGTCAAAAGCAGATGCGGACGCAGAGCCAGCCACCGCGCGACCGCTTCGTCCGACACGGCCGCATAGCCCCAGTCGGCGACGCAGATCGCGCGCAGCTCCTCATCAGGGACGCCCAGGAAGGGAATCGGCTCAGTCATGGATTGCCCATCGCCGATGCGATAGCTCTTAAACGGCAACGGCACTTCGATTTTATGCCGCATACTCGGCGCATCCGCGCGATAGGTCTTGCAGCCATCCGTTGTGATCAACGTAGGCAGCGGATGCGGCGTCAGCCAGTGGATGGTGATGTGCGTCGGTTCATTGCGCGCATAGGTCATCCAGACCGCGTGCGGAATCTCCATGGCGGTGCACGTCCATACACCACTCATGCAGATCAGGAAAGAAAGACAGCTGCGCTTCATAGTGACCTCTCCGCAAATCGCTCAGGCTGCGGCTCAGGGTGCAACCGCGATTTTAAGGACAGCCTTGCGCACCGCGCAGGGCTTTTCGAGAAAACGCCCAGGCGCATGCGCATCGTTGGGAAAATAGATCGCAAACATGCCCTTTTCAAGGCGCGTAAACGTCGCACCGCCAACATAAAAGCCGATATCCTTCTCACGGTTAAAGGGATCCATCTCCTTCTGGTCCGCCAGAGGCGCGTAACCGATGGCCTCTTCACCGGAAATGATAAATTGGATATCGATGTAGGCGCGGTGCGCCTCCAGCTTGGCTTCGCAGAGCGGCTTGGTCTCATAGCTCTGAATCAGCGCAAAGAGTTCCTTGCCTTGGATCTCGATGCGACCGTCCGCGACAGACGCCCAGTTGGTCGTACGCAAAAACTCAAATGCGGCCTGGAAACGGGGGTGGATGCCGGCATAACGCGCAGCCTGATCAAGTGTATCGACAATCATGAATTCTCCTCAATGAATGAAACTAATCCGGGCATGGCCCGTTGTAAAACGCGGCAGCACTGCCGATAATCCTCGACAGAACCGCAAAAGGGATCTCCGACATCTTCCTCCGCTGAACCGCGCGGATCAAACTGACGCATCAGATAGACGCGGTCGCGCACGGTCGGAAAGCGGGAAATCAGCGTGCTGCGATGCGCCTGCGTCATGGCGACGATCATCGTCGCGCTATCGACCAGCGTCTGCGTCACGCATCGCGCGCGATGGCCGGTCATGGCACAGGAGCAACCTACTTCGTTCAGCACGGTCAGCACATGCGGCGTGATCGGCTGACCCGCCATCGCGGAAAGTCCGGCGGAGGTCACACGCCATTGCGAATCCGCCGGCAATGCGGCGCGCAACAGCGCCTCGGCCATTGGACTTCGACAGGAGTTACCCGTACAGACGAAGAGAAGGTTCCGCTGCATGAGCCATTCCTCACTCCGGAGTCATCACGCGCCAGGGAATCGTCCCGGCCTTAGACTGAAGCGAAAGATCCGCCGACTTCAAACCAGCCGGTGCTGCGGGTTGCTGCACCTGCGCAGGAACCACAGGCGGCTCTTTCGTGGCAGGCGGCAATGGGGTTTGAACCGCAGCGGGCGCCGCATTGCTCGCGGCAAGTCCAGCCACAACAGGCGCGGGCAGAACCCGTCCCGTGGCAGGCGCAGGCGCTGTCACAGCGGCTTCCTTCACGACAGGCGGCGGTTTCGCCGCTGCTGCGCGCAACGTTTTCAGATCGCCGTACAGCTTTGAATTTTCCTCCGCGATCTTTTTCAATTCCGCACGCAGCGTATTCAGGTCGCTTTCCTGATTCTTGTTTTTCTGGGTCTCCGCCTGCTTCAGCTCCGCACGCAACCGCTCTAATTCAGCCACCGGCACGGACTCCTTCTTCTGGGCCTGAATATCGCCCTGCAGCTTGCCGTTTTGCTCGGTCAGACGCTTCAACTCGTCGCGCAGGCGCGTCAGCTCGCTCTCCTGCGCCGTAATCTTCTGGCTGACGAGCGTCGCGCTCTCGGACATGCTTTCGATTTTCTTGCCGAGCGACGATTGCATCTCCGATGTTGCCCGCAAAAATTCACGCGTGGTGTTCTCGGAGGTCTGTTCGCTCAGCTTGCGCGAACGTTCAACCTCTGCATCGCGGCTCTGCAGGGCGGCATCGACCAGGCGCGACTGCACGCTGGACATATTGTTAAACATGCAGTAGCCGGCAAAGGCAAGACCACCGATCAGCACCAGGACAACCATCGCGAACATGACCACCAGCAGCCACGTTTTTTGACGCGCGCGCTCGCGTTCCCGTTCCAATTCCTGCAAGGTTTTTAACAACGCGTTCTGATCTGATTCAGACGATGCACTCATCGACACTCTCCAATCCGATTAATTGATGGGTGAAGTATACCCGATTTAACCAACGTTTTTAAAGGTCAATTTTAGGCGCAGCGAGACAAGGTTGTCGGCTGCGCTCATCCGTTGTCACGCACGGAAGCGCGCGTTTTGCGCTGCGCCCACGTCGCAAGGCCAAAACCGACCAGGAAGATCACGAGCGTCCCCATGACGATCGCCAGATTGGGATGGAGCGGACAGGGTAGACCAAACCGGTGCGTTCCCGCCACGATCCAGACAATCACGAGGATGCCCAGCAGCGTGGCGACCATGGCCGGCCCGCGCGTGGCCCGCCGACAGCAATAGCCGAGCAAAAAGAGCCCCAGCATGCCGCCGCTGAAGATCGAGGCCAGCATCCACCAGGCATCGAGCGCCCCCTTCTCCATGCGCAGCAGCGCCATGGCGCACCCCCACCCCGCGAAGGTCATGGCCAGCGTGGCCCATCGCAGAAACCTCAGCTGGGCGCGCTCCGTTGCCGCCGGCGCCCAGAAACGCCTGTAGTAATCCGTGAAAAGGATCGTGGCACCGCTGTTGATGCTGGTCGAGATGGTGCTCATACCGGCCGCGAAAATCGCGGCGATCAAGAGACCTGTCACGCCCTGCGGCAAGCCGTTGACAATGAAATAGGGCAGAACTTGGTCCGGCGTTTTTGCCACGGCCTCAGGCAAGGGATGCACGCGGTAATATCCGTACAACGCCGTACCCATCGCGAAAAAGAGAAAAGAGACGGGGATGTAGAGGAGCGAACCGAAGAGCGTGGACTGTACCGCTTCGCGCGTATTTTTAGCCGTGAGGTAGCGCTGCACGTAGTTCTGGTCAATGCCGTAGTTCTGCAAGTTGATGAAGATCCCATACAGCAGGCAGACCCAGAACGTTTCATGTTGCCACTCCCACACCGAGAGGCTCCCCAGCGAAAACTTGTGCGTCTGCCAGGCCTCGCTGAATGCGCCGGGCGGATTACCCCAGATCAGCAGCAGCAGACAAAGCACCGTACCGGCGATCAGCAGGATTCCCTGCACCGCATCGGTCCAGATAACCGCCTGAATGCCGCCCGCGACGGAATAGACCAGGACGCTCAGCGCCGTGATCGTGATGATCAGCGGAACAGACCAGCCGAGCAGCGCATGCATGGGCAGTGCGAGCAGATAGAGGATCGTACCGATGCGCGCCAGCTGCGTAAGCAGATAGCAGGCCGAGGCATAGACCGCGGCCCATGCGCCGAAACGCAGTTCTAGGTAGTGATATGCCGAGATGCTGTTCAGACTTCGATAGAGCGGCACAAAGAATTTGACCGCAATCACCGATGCTACCGGAATGGACAGGCTAAAGACAAAGGCATTCCAGTTGCCGGCATAGGCTTTGGCCGGCAGTCCAAGAAAGCTGATACTGCTGACAAAGGTCGCAAAGATGGACATGCCAATCGCCCAAGCCGGAAGGTGTCCGGCACCGGAGGTGAAAGCCGCTGAACTGCGCGCATCCTTTTTCAGCAGGAAGGAACACCCGAAGAGCATCATGCCGACGAGGTATGCAAGAAAGACAAGCAGGTCAAGAAGCGGAAGTTTCATCAGGGGCTACCGAGTTTCCGCAGACGCTGTTTTTACCGCGGGATTGCGCAAATAATAGAGGTGACCGTCTTCCGCACCACCGACAAAATCAGGCATCCCGTTGTTGTCGAAATCGACACAGGTCGGGCTGACATCGTGACCTTCAATATTTTTCGTATGCAGATTGCCGCAATTGCGGAAATAGACTTTGCCGCCTTCCACCTTGATCTGCCGATAGAAAATCGCGTTCTGCGAATTCGCGAGGATATCCACGCGACCATCCCCGTCCCAGTCCACAAGGCATATCTTGCGTCGTCCGCTGCGGCCAGCGCGGTTGGCATTCAGCTGCAGGGCCTTACCCTGCTCGTCGCAGAAGATGCGTTGCGGTGCTTTGAGAACGCGCCGCCCCTCCTTCTGCCCACGTTCAAAATAGGCCAGGTATCCCTCCTGATCCAGCATCACCAGGTCCACAAGGCCGTCCTTGTTCCAGTCAAGCGTAAAGGGCGTTGTGCGCCACTGCGTCAGCAGCCCTTGGCCTTCAGGCTTGAGCCAGCCGTAACTCAGCTCAGGCTGTGCGTTTTCCCACTCCACATCAACAGGACGCGCAGCTTCGAAATCACCTTTGCCGCGACCGCGATACCAGACCACGCGTCCGAGAATCGAGTTGACCACGAGGTCGAGCGTTCCGTCGCCATCCCAGTCGCAGACTGTCTGCGTGGTGTAGCCCCACTTGGCTTCGCAGGGCCCCTGAATACTGCCGTTCGCACCGGCCATGATACGCAACGGTTGTCCCATCACGGTGAGCAGCCGCGGTGCCGCCCATTTCGGTTGCGCAACGCCTTTGCCGCTGAGATTCTCGAACAGCGCGATGTTGCCGGCTGAGTTGCCGCAGACCAGATCCCAGTCGCCATCGCCATCAAAATCAACGCCGACCGGCGTAACCAGCGCACCGAACTTGAGCTCCTGCGCGACTTGCTGGAAATAGATTGGCGCATCAAAGAGCGGCGTTTTTGACGCATCCCGCATGCCCGTATTGCGCACGAAGGCCACGCGGCCATCCTCATCGCCGCAGATAAGGTCAAGCCGCTGATCGCCATCCCAGTCAAAGGCAACGGGCGTAATCATCTGCAGGTGCAGAGCTAGATAGGCGCCGTCTGGCGTGCGCACGCGGCGGCCGACCGCATAGCGCGGCGCACTGCGCGTACCGACGTTTTCAAAATAGGTAAAGCTGTCGAGAAACTCGCCGCAGAGCAGATCGAGGTCGCCATCGCCATCCCAGTCAGCGAAATTCGGCGAAGGCCAGCCAAACACATCGAGGACCTTGCCCCCGGCCTGAATCTGGACTGGCGCGGCATAGTCCGGCGCAGCATCGCTTGCGCGATTGCGCATCCAGTAGACATATCCATGAAGCGGACCGTTTTTCCAGATGCCGTGGCGATCGTACGCATTGTCCCAGCCATACTCCTTCCAGTCGCCCACCCCGGC
>CAZMLC010000086.1:3242-10048 GCA_964567125.1 uncultured Akkermansia sp. | reverse complement strand
TATGCGCGCCTGCGCCTCTATCCCGATCCTGTGTTCATGACGTTGCGCACGCAGCTCGCCGCGATCCACGGTTGCAGCGTCAATCAGGTCTTCATCGGCAACGGTTCCGATGAAATACTTGCGCTCTGCACGCGCGCCTTTGTCGAGAACGATGGCACAGTCGGCTATTTTGTCCCCTCCTATTCGCTCTATCCGGTTCTGGCGGACATCCGCAATGTGCAGCACGCCCCCGTGGACCTCACCGCTGATTTCAAGTGGCAGATGCCGACGGATTACAGAGCTTCGCTCTTTTTCATGACCAATCCGAACGCGCCCACCAGCATGGTACACGACAAGTCGGTGGTCACGGCCTTCTGCAAGCAATTCTCCGGCGTGGTGCTTATCGATGAGGCCTACGGCGATTTCGCCGACATCACCTGCATGGATCTGGCCTGCGCCGCAGGCAACACGAATACGCTCGTGATGCGGACCTTCTCCAAGTCCTTCTCGTTGGCAGGGCTGCGCTTTGGCTATGTGATCGGGCCTGAATCGCTGATCACCGCGCTCTACAAGATCAAAGACTCCTACAACATGGATATGCTGGCCCAGATGGTCGCGCACGCGGCCCTAAGCGATCTGGACTACATGCGCGCCAACGTGGCGAAGATCCGCGCTACGCGTCAGCGGCTCACGCAGGCCTTAACGCAGCGCGGCTGGCTGGTCTGCCCTTCGCAGACCAACTTCCTCTTCGCGCGCCCACCGCAGAAGAATGCCGCCGAGGTCTTCGCCTATCTCAAGGGCAAAAAGATTTACGTGCGCTACTTCCCGGGTCCGCGTACCGGCGATTACCTGCGCATCACCATCGGCACGGATCTCCAAGCCGATACGCTGATCTCAACCCTCGACCAGTTCGGACTCGCTTAGCATGTCAGCGCCACTCACCAGCTATCTCGTGGAACGCAAGGCGCGTATTGAGACGCACCTCTTCGCCTGCCTGCCTGAACCCGGCACGCGGCCTGCCACACTGATTGAGGCCATGCGCCATGCGGTTCTCTGCGGTGGTAAGCGGCTGCGTCCGATCCTCTGCCTTGCCGCCTGTGAGGCAGCCGGAGGCGATGCCGCGCAAGCGCTCAATGCGGCCTGCGCTGTTGAACTGCTCCATACCTATACGCTGGTGCACGACGATCTGCCGTGCATGGATAACGATCTGCTGCGCCGCGGTCAGCCCACGGTGCATGCTAAATACGGCGAAGGCCTCGCGGTACTCGTCGGCGATGCGCTCCAGACGCTGGCCTTTGAAATCCTCGCGCGCACACCCGAGATCGCGCCGGGAACCATGGCGCAGCTCGTGACCGAACTGGCCCGCTCCGCCGGTGCGCAAGGCGTGATCGCCGGTCAGGTCGAAGATATCGCCTATGCAGGTGCCCCGACGCGCGACATCGTGGATTACGTCTTTCAGCATAAGACCGCTGACCTCTTCGGCGCTGCGGTCCGCCTCGGCGCCCACGTGGCAGCCGCCACGCCTGCCACGCTGGATCAGCTGACCACCTATGCCAACAATCTCGGGATCGCCTTTCAGGTCATCGACGACCTTCTCGATGCCAACGAAGCCAAAGCGGATAGCAAACCGGAACTCTCCTGTCTCGACATCATGAGCGAAGCGGAGGCCCGCGTCTGGGCCCAGCAGCTCACGGAGACAGCGTGTGCCTCGTTGCATAATCTTCCCGGCGAAACCGCTCCGCTCGAAGCCCTCGCCCGCGAGCTGCTCAGCCGCGTGCTCTGAAGCGCGGCATTCCCGCTCAGGACTCCCAGCATTCCCAGTTTTCCCAGCACCCCGTCATTACGCCGGAGTGCTCTCTTTTTGAGGCACCAGATCCGGGCGGTGCGCCTTGATCGTATTGACCACGCTGACCATGCCGGAGAAGTGCCAGCCATCGAGGATGATCGTACCGCCAGCCTTGAGCCGCAAAACCGCAATACCCTTATCCTCCCATTTGCCCCAGTCGATCGCTTCGATCTCCGTGTAGGGAATGAGGTGACCACCGAAGCCGCTCCCTGAAAGGCCGGCGTCATCCGCACAGAAGCGACGGCGGACTTTGAACAGGACCGCCAGAAACGGCAGAATGCTAAGACCGAGCGCAAGTCCGGCCTGAATCCACTGGGTCCGCAGATCGTGTTCTGAGTAAATCGGCTTTTCAAACAACATCCGCACCATCCGCTGTTGCTGATCAACCGCCACGGTATCCTTGGCGCGCGCCTCGGGCAGGCGTAGCTCGCTCAGTTTCTTGACAAGCTTGGAAGGCATCTTCAAACCGGCCTTCAGGAAATAACCGCCCAGCTGCGTCGTGCCATCCTCCTGCCGCTCGATCCACGCTTCAGCCGTCAGGTTCGTGGCCAGCAATTCAGACCGCACGCGCGCCAGATCCGCATTGACCTTGGGCCACGCGGTGGTGCCATCGTAAATCGACCAGAGACCGATGAACACCAGCATCGCCCCGACACCGATCATGCGCAGCGCATATTCCCGATTTAACTTCGCTTCGACCATAGCCACTCCTTACCAGAATCCATATTGCCCGCTCAGCACCACGTAGAGCGCCAGCACAAAATTCGTCACAACATGCGCAAGCGCCGCGGACCAGATGCCCATGCGCACAGCCAAGAGGCCATACACCACACCCGCCATCAGTCCACCCAGCCAGCGGTCATGCTCCAGCGCAAAGACGCCCGCCACGACCCAGAAGGACTGCGCATCATAGGCCAGGGAGAGCGCCAAGAATTTTGTTTGCCGCAGCCAGCGGTAGAAAAAGCCGCGAAAGAAAAACTCCTCAATAACCGCGATCACCCCGGCCGACCCCACGATCTTCATGATCGTCAGAAACCACCCCGCCTCGGCAGGCGAATAGGCCAGCGAAGGATGGTTCGGCGGCAGCGCGGGAAAGCGCTGCGGATCGAAATAGTCCGGTAGCGTCCCGGGCATCAGGATGCACCAGCGATGATAGAACTCAACAAACGCCGGTGACCAGCGGTGCACCCAGGGTGTCTCCGGCAGAATCCAAAGCGTGGCAACCCCGAGGCCTGCCACAAGCGTGACCGGAAGTTGTTCCAGCTTGAACGCCGGATAGTACCGCCACGGCTTGAACCAGAGGAAGAGTCCTGCGCACGCGACGGTCTTCAGCGCATAGCAGATCGGCAGCCACAGACGCGAGTAGCCGCTGACCTGCTCCAGGCTCTGCACGAGAAAGATCATGCCGACCCACAGCGCAAAGGGCAGCACATGTCCGATCGTTGCATTCCGTTCCGTTGTCACACGCACCATCTCCGTTAATCAAACCACACTTTAGAGGATCAACATGCAATCCCCGTAACTGAAAAAACGATAGCGCTCCTGAATCGCCTCCGCATAGGCCGCCAGAATCAGCTCCCGTCCGGCCAAGGCGCTGACCATCATGATGAGCGTCGATTGCGGCAGATGAAAATTGGTCAGCATCGCATCCGTCACCTGGAAGGTGTAAGGCGGATAGATGAAAATCGTACTTGCGCCCGAACTCGCCACCACGCTGCCGCCATGCGCGGCTGCCACGGTCTCCAGCGTGCGCACGCTCGTGCTGCCCACGGCCACGACGCGTCCACGACGCGCCTTACATTGCGCCACTGCGGCAGCCGTCGCGGCTGACACGGTGTAGCGCTCCGCATCCATCCGATGGGCCTCCACCGTGGCGCACTTGACCGGCTTGAAGGTGCCCGGCCCAACGTGCAGCGTCACCGCCGTGCGCGCAACGCCCTTGGCCGCCAGCGCGGCGAAGAGTTCATCCGTGAAATGGAGGCCTGCGGTCGGTGCGGCCACAGCCCCGGTCTCACGCGCATAGATGGTCTGATAGCGTTCCTTGTCGAGCGCGCTCTGCCGCAGATCGCCGGTGCGGTGGATGTAGGGCGGAACCGGCATCTTGCCGATCGCCTCCACAGCCTCCATCAGCGGCTGATCGGAATGAAATTTCACGCGGCAGGTCCCCTCGCCGGTCTTCTCCAGGATCTCAGCAACAATCGCGCCCTGTCCGAAGACCGCGCGCAGTCCTGCGCGCACCGGACGGCCCGAACCGCTGATGCACGACCAGTCGCCCTCGGCAAGCGGATCAGTCAACAGCAGCTCCACTGCGCCGCCCGTATCCTGCCAGACGCCATTCAGACGCGCGGGAAAGACCTTGGTGTCGTTCACCACCAGCAGATCATCCTGCGTCAGATACTCCGGCAGATCCGTGACGTGCCGATGTTCAAAGCGACCGGACTGACGATGCACCACCATCATGCGCGAGGTTCCGCGCTCCGCAGGCGGCTCCTGCGCGATCAACGCCTCCGGCAAAGCATAGTTGAAATCCGACGTCAGCATGCAAGCGTCCTCAGCGGATCACGCCCAGGCGCGGCGAAGTGAACGGCCAATAGACAATCGCGGCAGGTCCCAGCAGATTGCGCTCCGGCACAGCTCCCCAGTAGCGGCTGTCGTAGCTGTTGAAGGAGTTATCGCCCATGGCATAGTACTGCAACGGCCCGAGTTTCACCGTGTCTAGTTCCGTCGCCAGCGATCCTGCGCGGGAACCACCGGGATTGAAGCCGGAATAGGCCGGCGCCCAGTCGCCGATTTGCTGCTTGCGGGCGATCTGACCGATGCGCAGCGGCTCCAGCACAGGCTTGCCGTTCACCAGCAGATTGGGCGCATTGATCTGCAACGTCTCGTTCGGCAGGCCGGTCATGCGCTTGATGTAGTGCGTGCCCTGCTGCAAGCCGCGGATCCCGGTCGTGGCAAAGACCATGACTTCGCCGCGCTGCGGATGACAGAAATTCCATTTCCAGCGGTTCACAAAAAGGAAGTCGCCGGAGGTGACCACGCCGGACCAGATAACTTCGCCCGCGCGCACCTGCTGCCCCACGCGCACGCCTCCCTTGACGCCCAGCGGCTGTCCGTAAGGAGAGATTTCGATCACGTCGTTCGGCACGTAATGCGCATAACCGCCCACGATGATCGGCGTATAGCCCGGCTTGGCGCTCTGGTCGCTGTGGGCAAAACCGACTGTACCGCGCGCCTGAGCGCGGATGATATGGAACGACTCGCCCGTAATCAGCCACTTGAAGAATTTCAGCGGCTGATCGTCCAGGAGCGTCGCCTTAGAAACCGGCTGCGCCTCCGAGTGAATGCCGTAGAGTGTCGGCTGCATGGACCCCGTGGGAATTTTAAAGGGCTGGTAGAAATAGGCGCGGAAGGCCATCGCCACGCCGATCGCAACGACCAGCACATCGAAATTCTCCCGCCACCACGCCAACGCCTTGGGCGGATTGAGCTTGGTCATGCAGGCATCCAGCGCCTCGCCCGCCGCTTCCATCGCGGCGATATCGCCCACCTTGCGCGCATCCTTGGCCCGCGCAATATGCTCATCCAAAAAAGCGAGCTGCCCCGCGTTCATCAGATCTTCGCGACTCAAGCGCAGCACGGTTGCATGATGCACCACGGTCTTGAGTTGCTTACGCAATTTCCTACGTTTGAAAAAAATCATGGATTACTCGTCCTTTGACGTGCCCTTCAGCACCGCGATAAACGCGGACTGCGGCACATTGACCTGACCGAACTCCTTCATGCGTTTCTTGCCTTCGGCCTGTTTCTTGAGCAACTTCTGTTTACGCGTCACGTCGCCGCCATACAGCTTGGCGGTCACGTCCTTGCGGAAGGCGCGGATATCCTCACGGGCAATGATGGTGCGTCCGAGCGCAGCCTGCACAGGGATCTTGAACATGTGCGACGGAATTTCCTCGGCCAGAGCCTTACAGATCTGCCGCCCGCGCATCACGGCCTTGTCCTTGTGCACCATGCACGAGAAGGCATCGACCACCTCGGCGTTGAGCAGGATGTCCATCTTGACGATATCGCTCTCCTGATAGCCGCAGGGCTCGTAGTCCATCGAGGCATACCCGTGGCTGATGCTCTTGAGCGTATCGTGGAAGTCGATCAGGATTTCGTTCAGCGGAATGATGCAGGTGAGGATCACACGCGTTCCGTCCAGACTCTCGGTCTTCTCAACCAGTCCGCGACGATCCATCACGATGCGCATCATATCGCCGATGCAGTCGCTGGGGCAGATGATCGTCGCCTTGATCATCGGCTCCTCGATGTGATCGATGCGCGTCACGTCCGGCAGATGGACCGGATTATCGACCTCAATCTGCTCGCCGCCATTGAGCGTGACGCGGTAGACGACCGCCGGATGCGTGCTGATGATGTCCAGATCGAATTCGCGGCGCAGCCGCTCCTGCACCACTTCCATGTGGAGCAACCCCAGAAAGCCGCAACGGAAGCCAAAGCCCAGCGCCACGGAACTTTCAGGATGGAACGAGAAAGCCGCATCGTTCAGATGCAATTTTTCAAGTCCGGTGCGCACCTTATCATATTCATCCGAGCTGACCGGATAGATGCCGCTGAAGACCATGGGGCGGACTTCTTTAAAGCCCGGCAACCGCTCGGTAGCGCCCTCCTTGGTCGACGTCACGGTATCGCCGATCTTAATGTCCGCCGGATCCTTGATGGTGCCGACCAGATAGCCGACATTGCCCGCCTCCAGCACATCAATCGGCTTCTGATCAGGACTGAAGATGCCGACCTCCTTCAACTGCGTCACGATGCCGCTGCCCATGAAGGTCACAGAGTCGCCGGCGCGGATGGAGCCATCCATCACGCGCACATAGGTGATCACGCCGCGATAAATATCAAAGACGGAATCAAAGACCAAGGCGCGCAGCGGCGCTCCCTTATGCGTCTTGGGCGGATGGATGCGTTCGACGAT
>CAZMLC010000086.1:0-3142 GCA_964567125.1 uncultured Akkermansia sp. | reverse complement strand
GAAGTCCACATGTCCCGGCGTGTCGATCAAATTAAAGCGATAGGTCTTGCCATTCTGGGCGGTGTACATCATCGACACCGGATGGCACTTGATCGTAATACCCCGTTCGCGCTCCAGATCCATGGCGTCCAGCGTCTGCTCGCGCAACTGGCGCAGATCAATCGCCTTTGTCGCCTCCAGGATGCGGTCCGACAGCGTGGTCTTGCCGTGGTCAATGTGCGCGATAATGCAGAAGTTGCGGATGTTCTCGAGTGTGATTTCTTCCATGCTTTTTTCCGTTCTAAAATGGGGTTTATTATACCGCATTTTAGGGGCCTTGTCATTGGGAAACAGGACGCAGGAAGGGAAAGTTCGTAGTTCAGCATCGACCGGTTGATCCGCCCTGCGTCTCCTTCAGCGTCTCCTGCGACTGAGCCTGCGGAAACATAATAAGCATCAAACTCACGGTGCCTTCGATTTTTCATGGACTGCTTCGACTTCTTTCACTTTTTCTATCAGTTGCGGGATTGCAATTTTCTTTTTGGTTTCTTCATCATATACTTGACCATCATACTTTTCAAATTCACGCTTTAATTCCTCTGCCCTTCTTCTTTCAAATTTATTGCTACTTATTAGGCCTTCGAACAACACTGAATAGCCAAACAGCTTCCCCCTTTTAAGCGTCTTCCTTGCAACAGAAAGCTTTGGCTCCAGTCCAATATCGGGATCATTTAACATCTCATGCGCATACTTGTCCGCCAGTTCTTCCTCAAACAACCACAAGGACTCTATACACTTCACCTTCACAAGCCAATGAGAATTATTTCGATAACACTTGGAAATACTATCGGCAAGATTTTCATTCGTTCGACCTGTCAGATAAATTATATCGAGCGCGGCGATTATTTCACTGGCACGTTCTCCGCGTGCATTCACCTGACCAAGGGATTTAATCAAATTTGTATATTCCGCTTGTTTGCCAGACAAACGATAATATCGATCCGCAACGTCCTGTTTCTCCTGACTAATCGCGACCTCTTTATCCATTGCATCATCCGCGTAGACCATATTGTCTGTCCCTATCTGTATGCAGGCGCACATCATTGACATAATGAAAAAATGATTCGTCTTTCTCATAACTGACACTAAATACCCGTCTCTTAGTTTTAATCTGGAAACGCCGCCCCAATCGATTTGAGGATTTTACTTTTTGTTCTTTTCGATTTTATGCGATTCGCTCAATTCCATAAGATGCTTGATCAGTTTCGGATTAGTCACAGTGTTGCTCACAGCATGGCTGAAGGAGATGTTATATTGATTTCCCGATCGGCCTTCCTCAGACAAATCGAATAAAATCAGGGATTCCAATGTAACCCGTAGGTCTTCCAGTTTCGATTTTGTGAGGTATTTTTCATGCACCGGACTATAAACCCGCCAGAAAGCTAACACTTCCGCCCTCACTACAGGGTCAGGGATTTCTTCATACCGACCCCGAAAATCCCCCAGCGCATTAACTCCCTCCCGGCTTAAAGACGGCATTTCTTTATGATTCGGCGCGAAGTTCTTCAATGGGGTCGGCCATTCGCGCACGGTGCAGATTGCGTCGAGAAGCCGCATCTGCAGTTTCTGAATACGTTCGGTACTTTTTATGTCGATTCTTCGAGAAACACTTGTTGTCACATCGACAACCTTCTTAAACATTGCCGAAAGTGACGTGCGATCCGCGGTTGCGACAGCCGTGGCGAGGTTAGTCGTCATCTCCGCCTCTGCTATTGCAAGTCGATTGTTCCATTCCACATCCTGTGTTTCCCCAAAAAGGGAACATGCGAGAAGCGGGTATAAGAAGATCATCTTAGTCGTTGACATATCAGTTCCTTTCTTATTGCGAATCCACAGGAAACGCTTCGTTTGTTCCATTTAACATCCAATATCCTGATAATCCTTTTGTCACAGTCAGCTTCGGGGTGCCGTTAACATAGTTGATGTGAAAGCACTGACGCAGAATTGCAATTTCTTTTTTCACTTCTGTTCCGATGGCGTATGACCATTCGATATCCCAGTACAAATCGCCTTCGAGGGACGATGGATAAATGTCAATCGTTCCACCAATTTGATCGTTAATGGTTCCTGGGGTTCCTTTTCCCTCAACAACTTCCGAACTCAATGAATGCGGGCCATTGACACCATGTGGTTTCGCAATTGACGGCAGAAACATTGAAAAATAACCATTCGTATGAACATCCGATGCACCTTCATACAGTTGAATGTTGTAAAAATTCACAGTATCAGGCTGAACATAATAAGTTCCCCAATATTGAAGCCCCATCCATGGTATTCCTTGTGATACTCCAAATAATGCAGTTTGTACTTCATGATTTTCCATGCGTATTCCCGACGGTGCGATGATCTCAAAGACAGTCTCACATTCGCATCCATTGATTGTGGCTGTGACGATGGCTGTGTCGGCCTCGCTTGGTGCGGTGAAGATTACTGGGACACTCGAGCCTAACTGGCCTGTTCCCGCTGATATGTTCCATGTCACCGTCCCGATGTTTGCAGGTAACAGTGTAAGCTTTACCTCTTCCCCCACACCGATAGTTTTACGCAGGCGGTTACGGGGTAATTCGGCGACAGTTTCGGTATTGATCTTCACAACAGTCAGGTTCACGGTATCCTCGCAGACCACACCTTGGAGAGAGCCAGTCAGCCGGAGCGACACATCACGAGAAGTGTCACTGTGATTCAGCCCCTGCATCCAGAGCCTCTGCGGTATGGTCTCGCCAGCAGCCCACGTCTTCGGCAGCGTGATGGCCGCGCTGTTCGTTGTGTTCCCGGACCAGACTCTGATCTTGTCGCCGCCCGAGAGGGTTTCCAGCGTCAGGGTGCCGGAACTGAGGCCGGCTGTCGAAAACGCGATGTCCAGCGGTGTAAGCGCGGATGCCCCGACTGCGGCTAATCCGCCCTGCGTCTCCTCCAGAGGATCGTCCTGCTCGTCACAGTCGCCGTCATAATCTGCGTCCACGCCGATATCCACGCCCCACGCCTTGACATTGACATACGTCGAGCAAGTATAATTGGTCGCTGTTTCCGTGCCGGTGAACGAGACCATGAGCGTGGCAGCCCCGGGGGCTGCCGCCTGAACCTCCAGCGTCTCCTGCGACTG
>CAZMLC010000085.1:0-10259 GCA_964567125.1 uncultured Akkermansia sp. | reverse complement strand
CCGGCGTAAAGGTGATCGGCAACCAGACATAGCGGCCGTCGATCGCATTTTTCGGGCGCCAGATATCGAACATGGCGATGAAGAGATCCGGCTTGCCCTGCACCGGCAGGATGAAGGTACTCTGCCCGCCGAAGGTCTCCTCCGGCCCCTTTTTATTGAAGGGATTGATACCGCGCACTGGATTGCCGGTGTCCTGCCACGGCCCCCAGATCGAGGTCGCGACCGAACTGTGAGCAGGATTCGGATTCCACCCCGTGCACCCGGAACCCATCAGGTAATAACGGCCTTTATACTTGCAGAGCGCAGGCGCCTCCGTAGAGCACTCCACGCGCAGGCGCAGATATTTGCCGGTATAATCGAGGTAGTCGTCCGTCAATTCGCACAGGTGCAGCGTGCGGTTCTCCTCGGAAGCAAAAAGATGATACGCCTTGGCGTCATCGTCCACAAAGAGCGTCATATCGCGCGACATCTGCCCGACCTTGAAATCGCGCCGCAGATGTTTGGAGGCCGCGCTGAGATCGTTCGTCGCGTAGTTTACCGGCCACTTCATGGCTGTTGGCCGCACGCTGCGCACATAGGTATAGGGACCTGTCACCCGATCGGCCACCGCAATGCCCGTACGCGCCGCGCGATAGCCCTGCCCCTTCAGCTCCAAATGGAAAAATAGGGAGAACTTTCCGGTCTTTTTGCAGAAGATGACCTTCGGCCGCTCCAGAATGCACGTTTTTTCAATATCGTGCCCCGCGGTCTCCACGACGCTCAGCGCAATGCCCTCATTTTTCCAATTGTAGAGATCCGCAGAGGAGTAACAGCTCACGCCTACCTGCGCCTGGTTGCCCGCCTCGCCGGCAACCTTGTGTTCACCGAACCAGTAGTAACGGCCGTCATGGAAAAGCACGCCGCCGCCATGCGCGTTGATGTGAACGCCCTGATCATCCGGCCACACCGCGTAATTCTTAAACGAAGTCCGCGTTTCCGCGCAGACCAGTCCTGCTGCAACCATAACCGCCATCCCTACACCCGCATATCGCTTCATGATCGGTATTCCCTTCTGCTTGCACATAGGTATTAATTGAAGCAGTGTGCCACATTCTCAGCGCAAAGTAAAACAAATAGCCGCAGCCTCCACGCGCGTATTGAACGGTTGCGAGCGCGTACAAAAAACAGTATACTATCGACTATGTTTACGCACACTCATCCTGAATTGAAAACCGATCTCTCCCTCCGGTGGAGCCGCCTGCAAAAGGGAATCCAGCAGGCCGGGGCCGACGCGCTGATCATCAGCAGCAACGTCAATATCTTCTACCTCACCGGACGCATCTTTCTCGGCTATATCTATATGCCGGCGACCGGCGAGCCGTGGTTCTTCGTCCGCCGTCCCTGCGGTCTGACCGGTGCACGCGTCGAAAGCATCACCAAGCCTGAACAGATCGTTGAACGCCTGACCGCCCATGGCGAAAAGACCGCGCAAACGCTGTTAATCGAAGACGACGACCTCACGCACACTGAGTGGCTGCGGCTCGCGGCAGCCTTCCCGGCTGCCACAGTGAATCCAGGCGGTTCGTCAGCCTTGCGCATCAGCCGCAGAGTCAAGACGCCCTACGAAATCCGTATCATGAAGAAGACCGGCGCGCGCCATGCCGATCTTATCCGGCAGTACCCGTCTGTCTTCGAACACGGTATGACGGACCAGCAATGGGCGATCGAACTCTTCCATTTGGTGCTGAAGGCCGGCCACCTCGGGCATTTCCGCATCGCGGGCAACACCATGGAAGCCTTCATGGGCACGATTCTGGCCGGCGATAACGGCGGCGCGGTCTCGCCCTATGATTTCGCCCTCGGCGGCGCAGGCCTGCATCCCTCCCTGCCGATCGGCCAGAGCGGCGTGATTTTAAAAGAAGGCATGTCGATCATGGTCGACATCGCAGGCAATTTCTACGGGTACCTCACGGACTGCACGCGCATTTTCAGCGTCGGCACACTCGATTCCAAAGCCTATGACGCGCATGCGGTCTCCATCGCGATCCGCAACGCCATCATGGCGACGGCCAAACCCGGCGTCGCCTGCGCCGACCTCTATGCCCTGGCGCTGCGGATGGCAACCGAAGCCGGCTTGGCCGATTGCTTCATGGGCGATCAGCAGAAGGCCAAGTTCATCGGGCATGGTACCGGCCTGGTCATCAATGAGATTCCCGTGATCGGGCCGCGCTCAAAGGAGACGCTCGAAGCCGGCATGTGCATCGCGCTCGAACCGAAATTTGTGGTGCGCGGAACAGGCGCGGTCGGCGTGGAGGATACGCTGCTAGTCACGCCGAACGGCATGGAGAACCTGACCCCTGCACCGGACGACATTATCACGCTGTAACGCTATGATCCCCTACTGCCTCAACATCCATCCCGGCGAAACTGCATCGGACGTCTGTACCGCCATCGACGCTTACACCTGCGCAGTGAAACGCGCGCTTTCCCCCGACACGCCCTATCCGGTCGGGCTGCGCCTGTCCGCAGCGGCGACTGCGGAGTTGAGCGAACCTTCCGGCGAAAAGCTCGCGGAGTTTGCACGCTTTCTGGATGCGCGGCAGCTCGTAGTGACCGGCATCAATGGATTCCCTTACGGCACCTTCCATCACCACGCGGTCAAGACCAACGTCTATTCACCCGACTGGTCCACGCGCGAACGTCTCGACTATACGCTGTACCTCGCCTCAATCCTGTCGGCGCTTCAGCCGCACGATACCCTCGGTAGCATCTCTACCGTCCCGCTGGCGTACAAGGCCCCCGCCCCGACAGAGGCGAAGCGTTTAGCGTATACGCGGCAATGCCTGCTGGTGGCGCTTCACCTGAACACGCTTCTGCGCGAAGAGGGCGCGGAGATCTGCCTCGCGGTTGAACCGGAACCGGATTGCCTGCTCGAGGACACGACCGATTTTCTCGCATGGTATGAAGATGAACTGCTCGTGGAAGGACGCGTCTGGCTCACGCGTAGCAAGCGCTTCACAGAGGCCGAAGCCGAGGCACTGATCCGGCGCCACATCGGCATCTGCTTTGACACCTGCCACTTTGCCGTGGGTTTTGAAGAACCGCTGAGTGCTTTGCAACGCCTTGAGCGAGCCGGCGTACGCATCGCGCGCATTCAGTTGAGCGCGGCCATCCAGACTACGATTCACGCGGCGAGCCTGCACGCGCTTGAGGCGTTTGTCGAGCCCGTCTATCTGCACCAGACGCGCGTCCGTGATCGTCACGGACGTATCACCTATTTGCCGGATTTAACGCAAGCGACCTTGCGTCAGGCTGCTGTCATGGAAGGCTGCGCACTCCGCACCCATTTTCATGTACCGCTCTTCTGGGCAGGCGATGACCTCTTGCAGACCACGCGCACCCAGCTCGATGCCGCCTTCTTCCGCCACATTAAACAGCACGCCTATCCGCTCGAAATCGAGACCTACACCTTCAGTGTATTGCCGACCGCATTGCGCGCAGAAGGCGTTATCCCGCATCTGATCAAAGAGACCCAGTGGGCGCTCGCTCAACTTGAAAGCATTTCCCCGCAATGAAGAAAACGCAACCAGACTCACCGATCCTTCCTGGCGGCTACCGCGAAATGCTCACCATCGCATTTCCGCTGATCCTCAGCATGGGTTCCTACACGATCATGCAGTTCAGCGACCGCGTTTTTCTCTCGCGCTACAGCAGCGTCGCCATTCAGGCCGCGCTGCCCGGCGGCATCCTGGCGCATTCGCTCACCTGTTTCTTCCAGGCGCTGGCCGGATACGCAGGAACCTTTGTGGCCCACTACTATGGCGCAAAGCGTCACGACCAATGTGTTCATTCCACGATTCAGGGACTCTGGCTCGCACTGCTCTCGTGGCCCTTTATCCTGCTGCTCATTCCGCTCGGCATGGCGATCATGACGTGGAGCGGTCATTCGCCTACAGTTCTCGCTGCGGAAAAAAGTTATTTCACGATCCTGATGATGGGCGGCGTTTTCACGCCCATCAACGCCGCGATTGGCGGTTACTTCATGGGGATTGGCAAGACGAAAATCAACATGATCGCCAATGCAGCAGGCTGTCTCATCAACATCGGGCTCAACTATCTGATGATCTTTGGCCACGGCGGTTTTCCGCGCATGGGCATTGAGGGCGCCGCGATTGCGACCGTCATCTCGTCATTGCTCACGTGCCTGATTCAATTCGTTATCTTCCTACGCGAGCCTGCCTTCCATCAGGCCAAGCAGCGCCGTCATGAAACGCATCACACCACGCTGTGGCGTCCGGATCGCGCACTGCTGACGCGCATCGTAACCTTTGGTTCGCCCCATGGTCTTCAGCTCCTACTCGACCTCGGTTCGTTCTCGCTCTTCATTCTCTTGACGGGCCGGCTCGGCGAACTCGATCTCGCTGCGAGCAACATCGCCCTGAGCATCAACAACCTTGCCTTCGCACCTTTGCTTGGATTCGGCATGGCAACCGCGACACTGGTCGGTCAGCATCAAGGTGCAAACAACGCAGGCGCCGCGCAGCGTGCAGGCTATACCGGCATGAAGGTCGGCTGGATCTACATGGCGTTGATCGGCTCCACGTTTTTGCTTTTCCCTAAATTTTATTTCACGCTCTTCAGTCCCGCGGATGCGACCTTCTCCGCCGATGAATTGCTCAAGCTGGGACGGAAGATGCTCATCCTCATGACGGTCTGGGGCATGTTCGATAGCGTCGGCATCATCATCGCGGCAGCCTTGAAAGGCGCGGGTGATACGCGCTTCGTGATGCGCGCAATGATCCTCGGCGGCTGGCTCATGTTCGTGCCCGGCATCGTGGTTTGTCTGCTGTGCGACTTCGGTATTCTCGCCATGTGGCTGTGGTGCGCACTCTATATTTTCGTTTTCTCAATCTGCGTCTTGTGGCGCTGGATGCGCGGCGAATGGCAACAGATTACACTGATCGAACACGCTGAACCCGATGCTTATTTGCTGACAACAAAAGAAGACATTTACTAACCCGAAAATAGGCAGTAAATATTTTTGTAAAAGAATTGAAAAAGACTCTTGCATACACTTCAAGAATCTTCTACAGTAAAAGCAAATGGCGAGATTGATGTGTGATCTCGGAACACACATAATATCGTCAGAAAAACGAAAGGATAGCACTATGGCAACAGCAACAGCTAAGAAAGCAGCACCTGCTAAGAAAGCAGCTCCTGCTAAGAAAGCAGCTCCTGCTAAGAAGGCAGCTCCTGCGAAGAAGGCAGCTCCTGCGAAGAAAGCAGCCCCGGCCAAGAAGGCAGCTCCGGCTAAGAAGGCAGCTCCGGCTAAGAAGGCAGTCAAGAAAGCCGCTCCTGCTAAGAAGGCAGTTAAGAAAGCCGCTCCCGCTAAGAAGTAAGACAACGGGATCGTTTCAAATAAAAAAACACCTCTGCGTTAGCGCGGAGGTGTTTTTTTTATTGCATACAGATCGATCGATTTTGCATTGACCCCATGCACAACTTAAATTACTCTATGCGTCTTCTTTTCCGACGCATTCGGATTATTCCATGATTTTGAGTTGATAAATTGATTTATGTCTACACCCACTTTGACCCTCGTGGCGATCTCGGATCTCCACTATACTGGACTCACACGACAACCTGTAATAAATACGCGTATGCGCGGCGAACTTGCGAAGACACTTCTGCGTAAAGTGTTTCTGCGGCTGCGGCATATGGGCATTAAACCCGATGCAACGCTCATCCTTGGCGATCTCGTTGACCATGGCGACGGCACGACTGCGGAACACGATCTCGCCGCGATTCATGAAGAGCTGACGCGCAGCGCAATCCCCTATCTGATCTGCCGCGGGAATCACGATGTGACGCCGGCTTTTGCAACGCAGTTTCAAGCGCAATCAGGATTCCACAAAATCGGCGATTACGGCATCCTGCTTTTTTCGGATCAGTACGACCACTCGCACGTCTGCGAACGCACCCAAGCCGACCTTGAATTGCCGATACGCGCCGCACAGGAAAATCCGGGACTGCCGCTGATCGCCATTCAGCATGCGCCCATCTATCCCGCGATTCAATCGAACTATCCGTACCGGCCCAAGAATGTCGCGAAGATCATCGACAGCTATCATAAATCCGGCGTCCTGCTCTCACTCAGCGGCCATTACCACACAGGTCAGAAGCCGCGGCTCAACGGCGATGTTCTGTATCACACGGTGCCTGCGCTCAGCGAAGCGCCCTTCACCTTCAGTGTGATCCGCATGCAGGGTAAACAAGTTGAGATCGAAGAACACGCGCTGGAACTGCAACTGCCGAATTTGATCGACGTACACTGCCATACGGAAAACGCCTATTGCGCCAGCGATGTCGAGACGGAACAAAACATCGCGCTGGCAAAAGCGCTCGGCGTCACAACGCTCTGCATCACCGAGCATGCGTTCCAACTCTATTTTGAAAAAAAATATGCTTTGAGCTTTGCTTGGCAAAACGATCCCGACGCTGTACAGAAAATCTGGGACACGCCTGAGCGTTACCGCATGGCGGCATACACGGCCTTCGCGGAAAAACTGCGTTCGCCCTTCGTAAAGATCGGACTCGAGGTGGATCTCTACGACAACGGCAAGCTCCTCCTCGCCCCCGAGGACATGGAGATGGAGTGGGACATCCTCGTCGGCGCGATCCATTGCATTCACGACTACGTCCCCAACAAGACCACGCAGAAGGAGGCGGAAAAACTCTTCATCCGCGACGTGATCGCCTTGACTGGCCATCCGATCAAGGTTCTGGCGCATCCCTTCCGTTTCTTCAAACGTCACAAGCTACAGCTGCCGACGCACCTTTATGGCGAAGTGGCCGACATTCTGTGCGACAGCGGTGTTGCACTTGAAATCAATTACCACACGCACACGCCTGACCCCGAATTCATTGCGATTTGCGCGGAAAAAGGGGTCACGTGCGCATTGGCCAGCGATTCGCATGATCTGGCGGAAGTCGGTGAATTCTATCCGCACATGCAGGTGCTCAAGCGGGCAGGGATCACACCCAAAATGTATCCGGAGACCCTCTTTTCCTTTTGACATTTTCACCGCGGCTATGACATGATGAATAGCTCTGATTTATGAACTCGAACACTACATCCAGTTGCAGGCGCACTTTCAAAAGTGCTGCAGACTACGTCAAGAACTACATCGTGCAAGATGAGATCGACGCGTATCTGCCGGGCGGCCATCATTTTATTGATGATGCCGCGATCTTCTCTGCATTGGACAAAGCCCAAGCCGCTGCGCCCAATGATGTTCATCGTATCCGCGACATCCTCGCCAAATCGCGCGCGATTGAAACGCTGCTCCCGGAAGAGACAGCGGCACTGATCCACGTGACGGATCCCGCATTGATCGACGAAATGGCGCACACCGCGCTGGCCATCAAGAAATCGGTCTACGATAATCGCATTGTGATGTTCGCGCCGCTCTACATGAGCAATCTCTGCGTGAACCGCTGTGCCTACTGCGGCTTCCGCAGCGGCAACAACGAGCAGAAACGTCGCATGCTGACCATGGATGAGGTCAAACAGGAGATCGAGGTGCTCGCCGGCAAGATCGGCCACAAGCGCCTCATCGCGGTCTACGGCGAACATCCGACCACCTCCGCCGACTACATTGCGGAGACCATTGAGACGGCTTACAAGCATCAAGTCAAGTCGCCCATCGGCACGCCAGTCGGCATCCGCCGCGTCAACGTCAATGCAGCGCCCATGACCATCGAGGATCTGCGCGCGCTGAAAAAGGTCGGCATCGGCACGTTTCAGGTTTTCCAGGAAACCTATCACCGTCCAACGTACGCCAAGCTCCACCCCGCAGATACGGTCAAGGGCAACTACAACTGGCGCACGACCTGTTTCCACCGCGCACTCGAAGCCGGCGTCGATGACGTGGGTCTCGGCGTGCTCTACGGACTTTACGACTGGCGTTACGAATTGGTCGCCACGATCTGTCATGCGCGCGACCTCGAAAAGCGTTTCAACATCGGGCCGCATACGATTTCCGTGCCCCGCCTGGAACCCGCCAGCGGTACGGACATCCCGACCACCTCGCCCTATCTGATCAACGATGAGATCTTCAAGAAGATCGTCCTGATCACGCGCCTTTCCGTGCCCTACACCGGCTTGATCGTCACCTGCCGCGAACGCCCGGAGTCGCGCAACACCTGCATCGACTACGGCATTACGCAGATGGACGCCAGCTCCAACATCGCCATCAAGGGCTACAGCGATTTTGCTTCCGAATCGCATCAGGAGAAGGATCGCCAGCAGTTCGTCCTCTCGGATACCCGTTCGCTCGAAGAGCTGATCGGTTACCTCGGACGACGCGACATCATCACCTCGTTCTGCACCGCGGGCTATCGCTGCGGTCGCACGGGCGGCTGTATCATGGATGCGCTTAAGACGGGCAAAGAGGGTAAGTTCTGCAAGATCAACGCGGTCCTGACCTTCCGCGAATGGCTGGATGATTTCGCCTCCGCAGCTACCAAAGCCGCCTGCGAACCGGTCATTACCCGCGAACTCGCGGAGATTCAGCGGAACCTGCCGAAGTTCTATCCGACCGTCAAGGAACATTACGACCGGATCTGCGCAGGCGAACGCGACCTCTTTTTCTAAAGGCGGCCATGCTGGTCCTATTTCTTAAAATGTTACCCCTGCTCTTGCTCTCGCTGGCAGGATATCTGCTCTGCAAGAAGCAGTGGGTCGACGCAACGTTCAACCGCCAGCTCTCCTTGGTGATGCTGAACGTCTTCTATCCCGGCCTGATCATCAGTTCGATCCTGCGCAACTTCACCTTTGAGACGCTGCTGCAGAACTGGGCCATGCCCGTCGGCACGGTCTTCATCCTCGTCACGGGCCTGCTGATCGGACGGGCGACACTGCCGCTCCTGCGCAAAGAACCGGTTGCCACCAAGCGCTGCTACCTCTTCGTCTCGCTGATGAACAACTACTCCTTCCTCCCGATCCTGATGGCCGCCGCGCTCTGGGATGAGAAGGCCGTGGCCCTCATCGCCTTCTCCGCGCTGGGATCGGAACTCTGCGTCTGGACCTTGGGCCTGAAAGCGCTGACCGGTCAGAAGCTGGATCGCTCCTTACTGAAAAACCTTCTGAGCATGCCCATGCTGGCGCTCGGCCTCTCCTTCATCCTCCTCGCACTAAAGAGATCCTGTACCCGGTACGGCTGGCTTCCCGCGGAGGGCAGCACCACGGATACGCTTTTGAAGACCCTGCTCCAGACCTGCTTCATGGCTGGCGGGGCTACGATCCCGGCTTCGGCGCTCATCTGCGGCGCACGGATCGGCATGCTCCACCCGACGCACCTTTTTTCCGCGCTTTCGCTCTGGACCTCGTTCCTGCGCCTTGTGATCATTCCGGCCGTCTGCATTGGCCTTCTCCTGCTGATACCCATGCCGAGCGAAATTAAGCGGGTTTTGATCCTGATTGCGACCATGCCAGTGGCCATGGCGAGCATCACGCTGGCCGAAGCCTACAACGGCGATGCGAATTTCTCTGCCGCGACCGTCTTTCTCTCCCACCTGCTCTGCCTCATCACCGTGCCGCTCTGGCTCGCCCTCGTAAACGTGCGTTGAGTTTATTCAACCGGTTTGAAAAAATGCTGTGTGCGCAAGCAGATACGCACGAGTCCAAGCATCACGGGCACTTCAATGAGCACGCCGACAACCGTGGCCAGCGCCGCACCGGAAGAGAGTCCGAAGAGCATCGTCGCCGTGGCAATCGCGACCTCAAAATGGTTGGACGCTCCGATCATGGCCGCAGGCGCGGCATCCGCATACGGCAAGCGCAGAATTTTCGCCAGCCAATATCCCAGACCAAAGATCAACAGGGTCTGAATCAATAGCGGAATCGCGATCCAGAGAATGGTCAACGGATTGCCGAGGATCGTCTCGCCCTTGAAGCTGAACAACAAGACCAAGGTCGCCAGCAGCGCCACGATCGTGATGGGCGTCAACACGTGCAGGAATTTTTCCTGAAACCAGACGAGCCCTTTTGCACGGATCAGCCAGGTGCGTGAAAAATAACCGCACACCAGCGGCAACGCCACGTAAATCAGGATCGAAAGCAGCAACGCCTGCCACGGTACGGGAAGCTGGCCAACACCCAGAAGAAAGCCGCCCAGTAAACCGTAAAGCACCAACATGGTCAGGGAATTAATCGCCACCATGATCAAGGTCAGCCCATCGTTGCCGCGCGCCAGATAGCCCCAGACCAGCACCATGGC
>CAZMLC010000084.1:5419-10305 GCA_964567125.1 uncultured Akkermansia sp. | reverse complement strand
CCCTTGAAGGGCTTGCATTGTCGAATCGTTTTATGTAATATTTGATATGTTATTCGGAATAATTACGCTTATTATGACAGAATTAACAGAAAAGTTGAAGGCTCTTGGCCCTGTACCGATGATAGGCTCTGATCTTTCAGGGTTCTTATCGGAGTATGATTCGCCGAAGGACAAGCTGGCCTATATGGTGAAGCAGGGACAGGTATTGCGTGTGAAGCGTGATCTCTTTTGTGTCTCCAGCGCGATCACAGGGGAGCGCTATTCCCTGCCGCTGATTGCCAACCATCTGTATGGGCCTTCCTATGTTTCACTTGAAACCGCGCTCGCTTACTACCAGCTTATTCCTGAGCGGGTTGCCTGCACGCAGTCGGTCGTGAGCAAGCGGGCGAAGCAGTGTGAAACTCCTCTCGGATATTTCACGTATCAGACTGTGCCGGGTGATTATTATCCCATTGGAATCCGGCAGGAAATGGTTGGGGACCGGTTTTCATTTTTGATTGCTTCTCCGGAGAAGGCGTTGTGCGATGTGTTGCTGATGCGTGCTCGGCTGCGACTTACTTCTGCCCGCGCGATGCAAACCTTTCTGTTGAATGAGATGAGGGTAGACTTTTCGGAGTTTAAGAATCTTGATCTTAGCATTGTGGATGCGTGCATGGCTACGCACCATAAGCCCCTTGAGTTGCAAAATTTACGAAAGGTTCTTGAGCATGAATGTGTTTGATTCCATGATGTCCGCGTATGCGATTCAGTCGGATGCGGATTACCAGAATGCGCTTCATGAGGTGATGCAAAAAATCGCGCTGGCAGGACTTCATCGCGGGAATTTTTTTTCGAATGCTGCATTTTATGGCGGAACGTGCCTTCATCTCTTTCACGATTTGCCGCGGTTCTCAGAAGATATGGATTTCTCCCTGATGCAAGAGAATCCTTTGTTTGCGCTCGATGATTACGCAGATGCGATTGTTACCGAGTTTAAGGCGCTTGGGAGAGAGGTAACCTTCACGCGCAAGGAAACGCCCCGGCATTCCGCGATTGAATCTGCCTTCTTGAAGGATAATACGGCGATCTATAATCTTGCCTTTAAGACAGAACGGACCGTTAAGATAAAAATTGAAGTGGATACCTCGCCGCCATTGGGGTTTAAAACGACGAATCACACGCTGCTGCTGCCCTTCTCGTTTGTTGTCCGATGCTTCGATTTACCGTGCCTTTACGCAGGAAAATTGCACGCGCTGCTGTTTCGTAACTGGAAAAACCGTGTGAAGGGGCGTGATTGGTATGACTTGGAGTGGTATGTGCGACACAATATCCGCGTGGATCTTGATCATTTTTGTCAACGGATGAAGCAAAGTCATCCTCAGCAATCGCTTCCCCAAACAGTCGCCGATTTAAGCATGCTCCTAAAAAAGAGGATTGAGACGCTGAATATCGACCAGGTAAAAAATGATGTCTTACCGTTTATCAAGAGACGTTCCGAACTGGATATTTGGAGTCAGGAATATTTTATTACACTCGCCGACAGGCTTATTTAAAAGGCGCTATGCGTACTTATTCGTGGACGACCACTTCGGCGATGGACATCTGGATGCCCGGCTGATTTTCCGCATTGGGTTTTTCAGCGACGATGCGCAGCCAACGCGCGGGTGTAGCCGGCAGGGTGAGGTGAAACGGCGCATTCGTGGAACTCGTGTGGCGGCCGAGCGTGGTCCACGTTGCGCGATCAATCGAGCTATCGATGCGGGCCTCCGTGGCGAAGGTGGTTCCGAAGGTAACGTGGATCTCGCGGATGGCGGCGCTGCGCTGCAGGTCGATTTCATAGGCCCAGTCCCACGCGTTACAGGCGCGGGCTGCGGTGTGCAGGTGACCGTCGACGCCGTAACGTGCGGCGTAGGTGCCGGGGTGCACGGGCATTTCGCGCGTACCATCGTGTGACAGCAGGCGCACGGGCTTCCGGTAGGCGAGATTGTTTGTCTGCTGTGCCGCGTCATTTTTTAACTGCTGGAGCAAGGGGCGTATCCGGCGCAGCGTTTCCAATTGCGAGCGATCCAGGGAGCCGTCGCGATAGAGCATGACATCGATGGAGACCACGCCGCCTGCGGCGTTGACCGTATCGATATAATCGGCCAGTTCAGGTGCGGGATAGCGCACGCCCGGTTCGCCCCAGCCCGCAGCGAGATAGTTGTCCGGCCGCATCTGTCCGAGGAAAGAGAGGATATGCCATTGTTCGCCGTTGAGTGCGCTCGAGTCGGGGTAAAGCGCAAAGCTATTCTGCTCGCCCGCGGTGAAATCCTCATGGCGCGAATAGGCGCTCAGCTCCACGCCGGGATTGAGCGCGACGATGCGTTTCGGGTTGCCGGTTTTCAGCGCGCGGACGAGACGCGCCAGTTGCGCGTCCTGATAGTTCAGGCCACCGTGTTTCTGATAGCAGCCGTCGACCCAGTAACCGGCGATTTTTTCGCCGTAGCGTAAACCATACTCCTCGGCGACGGAACACCATTTTTCCAGCCAGCGATCGTCGATGGGCGTTTTCCAACCCATCCGCGCATTGGCCTGCGCATCCGCGCTGGGGCCGTTTCCGGTCCAGTACAGCATGAGCGGGATGTTGTAGCGCGCAAGCGCAGTCGCGAGATCCGCAATCAAATCGCGCGTGGAACAGGCCTCACCGGGGGCATAGCCTGTCACCTCTGTGAAGGCGCGATTCGGGGCGATCAGAAAGCGCGTGCGTTGGTGCGTGGTGAAGATCGCATAGCCCGCGCCGGATTGATGGACGGACTCTGCAAAGCGGTCGACATCAAAGGCCCCAACGCATTCGTTCCACGACGTCGATTGACCCAGACTGTGCAACGCCGCGGGGTTGTTCTGCAGCTCATTCAGGTAATGGACAAAGAGACCGTATCCTGCGGCGCGGAACCACGCGGTGTTGGGATTCCGGGGTTCGGCGCGCAGGTGTGCAACGAGCAGCGCAACGGCTAAAAAAAGGAAGCGTTTTTTCATGGCGGGCCTATTCAATCACGCGGGGGATCGGCGCATCAATCCGTTCAGACATGACGCGCCGGATATCGTCGGGATCGACATCGCGCAGCGCGCGATTGCGCGTGACAGCCTGATGGGCTGCCACACCGGCGGCCTCGCCGAGCTGCATCATGGTGCGCGAGAGGCGGCAGCTGGAGGCCGCGATCGCGCTGAAGCCTGCGGCGCGCGAGGCGATCAGCACGTTGACGGTCTCCTTGGGCAGCAGGCAGCGGTAGGGAATGCCGTACTCGGATTTGAGTTCACCGCTGGGGCCGCTGCCGCCGTGCGTATCCATGGGATGGTCGGCAATGGCGATCATGTCCGTGTGTCCCTGATTCTTGATGCCTGCGATCAGATCATTCTGGTTCAGCATGTAGTCGCAGACGATGCGGCGCGTTTCGCGCACGCCCATCATGGGGAAGATCGACCGGAGCTTATAATAGCGGAACTCTTCGTAGGTCTTCTGCAGATAGTGCCAATACGCATAGATGCGGCGGGTGCACTCGGTGTGAGCCGCCTCTTCGCCAAGCGCGACATACTCTGCACCCTTCATAGTGGGGAGCATGTTGACAAAGACATCGCCATTCGGATAGCGGCCCATGAAGGAATAGGGGAAACTGCCCCACCAGCAGGTTTCGGGAATGTCGGAGGCGAGCGGATCGATGGCCGCGACTTCGCCTGCGGGGCGCGGCGTGACACGGAAAATCAGGGAAGCTCCGTTGAGAGAATTGGTGGATTCAACCGGTGCGCCGGGTTCATTGAAGTCGCTGCGTTTGTCGCGGCCGATCAGCGCGGTGCAGCCTATCTGCGTGCAGAGCGCGCCATCCGTGGCATCGATAAAGATCTTGGCCTTCACCAGCGTGCCATCCGAGAGCATGATGGCCGAGACGCGGCCATTCTGATGTTGCGCCTGCACAAAGGCGGTGTTGAGCAGGACGCGGCAGTTGCCGGTTTCCTGCAGCAGTTCCTGCATGGCCTGGGACATGGCGTCCGGATCGAAGATCACGCCGTGACAATAGCGGCTGAACCATTTCTCATTGCCCATGCCGGGACCGTGTCGGCGCTGGGTATGTTCATAGCCGATGCAGGGATCCGTGACGAGGATACCGCCGGGGAAGGTGTATTTCTCCCAGACTTTCTTCCATGCGCAGTGTCGTTCGAAACGATAGACGCCGGCGGCATCGCCCTTCTGCTGCAATTTCTGCCAGACGCGATAGGGAACGCCGGTTCCGCCCATGCCGGGTTCCCAGTTGTTGACGCCGCCGATGGTCGAGGTTCCGCCCAGCATGCCCTGTTTTTCAATCAGAACAACCTTGGCGCCGAGGTAGGCGGCGGACCATGCAGCGCCGAAACCGCCGCTGCCGCCACCGACAACGGCGATGTCCGTGTCGATAATCTCGGCGAGTCGGGGCGATGAACCGGATGTGGTCGAAGCCCAGAGCGACCCTGTGCTACTCGTCTGCGCGATGTTGGTCGCGGCAACGATGAGGCCTGCCCAGAAACTGCATACGAGTAGAAGGGTGAAACGCATAGATCTCCTTAGTGAATGAGGATGGTCGTGCCTGCGGCGTAGACGCGCAGGACGAGCTGGTTATCTTGCAGCACGAGGCTGGAGCGATAGCGCGCAGGAACGCCGGAGACGGTCCACTGCGTCAGGCGCGTTGCGCTTGCGCTATCCAGCGAACCGAAGTGCAGCAGCGGATAACTGCCTACGTAATCGGTCGTGTTTGCGGGGAAAGAGAGAGACAGCGTGCCAGTGCCGTTGATGGTGAGTGCGCCCGTGACGTTCAGTACAAACGGGATGTCCGTGGTCAGCGTGGTCTGATCCGCGAGGACGAGATCCGCAAACCCTTGGAAATAGGCGGTATCAAGGC
>CAZMLC010000084.1:2378-5319 GCA_964567125.1 uncultured Akkermansia sp. | reverse complement strand
TGGCCGCATCGTACGCGCCGCAGGCAAATCCATTGGCGACCGAGGAGGCCGCCATAACTTGTCCGTAGAGTGCAAACTGCGAGGTGGGTATGATGGTGGCGAGGGGATCGATCTGGCGCTCCGAAAGGTATGCGGCGCCTGTCCGCGTGGTCAGGTTCACGGTAGGGTTCCATACAGCTTGCGCGCTGCGGTAAAAATGGCTGGCAGCACCCATCATCGGCATCCAGGAACCGATCGGTTCCGAGGCATTGCCCAGCAGTTGCGCGACCCAGAAGAAGGAGCGGAAGACCACGTTCGTCTCCCATTTCATGTAGCACTTCGAACCGTTGGCGCCGAAGTCAACGATCGGCTTATTGTTCAGGCCTGCGGCGACCAGCGTCGGTTCATATCCGGGATCCGCGTAGACGTAGTGTTCGCCGCCGGTGGCATGGTTCCAGCGCGTGACCTTGTCGTCGCTGGTGGTGATCGCCGTTGTGGCGTCCGCATGGATGGTTACACCTGCGGGGGGTGTGGTGGGCGTCACATAGGACTCGACTTGCAGGCGGCCGCCCGCGAGATTCAGCGTGCCGTCGAGCGTGCTGCGAACCATCTTCACCTCTGTGTTGACAGGCAGAGCCAAGCTGTTGGTCACGGTGAGTTGGCCGATGGAGAGGGCTGCGGAATCGCTTCGCACCCAGTTTGAGGAACCAAAGGCATTCAGAATCGGAAGTCGCGGTGCACCGTAACCCGGCATGTCACGGTCGAACCATTTCTTGGCGAGATAGGCCTCAGTATCGCGACGCTCTTGTTCGGAGAGCACCTTGTCGTAGAGAATGACCTCGGCGAGGCGTGCGCCGCCCGTGCGCTCCGGGTAGGTGTTGACATTGTTGGCGCAGAAGGCCGTGATCTCACGTCCGGAAATCACGGAGCTGAGGGCGACGGTCACGATGTCGTAATCGCCGGAAAGGCCGGAAATCTGATAGTCGATCTGTTCGCCATTGATCCATGCTTTGTGCGAGGCATCCAGATCCCAGAAGAGCGCGTGGTTCTTGGTCAGCGGGACAACGTAGGTTTTGCCAGCAGCCTCAAACTTGCCCTTGTTCACGACGGGATCCATGCCGCGTTGGAAAAGTGCGGTACCCGTGTCTTTTGTACCGAGGAAGATGCCGCCGCCTTGCTGACTGCCGAGCACAATAAAGGCGGTACGCACGGTGGTGAGCGTATCATTGAAGATCATGCAGGTTTTCGAGCCTGGTGCACCACAATCGACAACCGGTTTTCCATTGAGCGCATTGGTCAGCAGTTTGGGGCGGAACATGGTGCGTCCTGTACCTTGCGCCCAGCGGATGGAGGTGCCTGCGGTTGTCAAGGTGCCGTTCACGTCCTGCCATTTATCGACATCCGTGCCATTCACCAAGGTCAGGGTGCTGGCGCGGCTGGCATCGACGTGGAAGATGGCACCGCTGACCGGCGCATTGGTCGGCGCGAGGCGTTGCTGAGTGAAAGTAACGCCGGCGGCATTGTTCAGGGCGATGGCCCCGAGGAAGTCGCGCGTATTCTGAATTTCAACGAAGGTGTTAGTCGAGGTCCCGATGAAGCTGTCGAGTGTCAAGCCATTGCGGCCGGAAAGCGCGCCGATTTCAATCTTAGCATTATCGCCACCCACGTAGAATGAACCAGACGCGGCGAGATAAACCGTATCGAACCGCTGCACGGTGGAAAAGGTTTTCGCCTCAAAGGTCAGCGCGTAGTCTCCGCTGAGGAGCGCGGCGTTGCTCAGCTCAACGGTGCTGTTCCCGATGATCGCCTTGACGTATGTTCCCTCGGGGATGGCAGTGTCCGTGCTAGTGACCAGCTGCCCAGCGGAGAGGTTGCCGCTTTGCGTGCAGATCATGCGCGTGTTTCCTGCGGTCAGCGTACAGGAATAGAGTTGATCGGTTGTACGCGCCGGGCGTCCCCCCAGACGGATCTGTCCGCCGTATTGTGTGAAAATAACGGCCTCGGTAGGCAGCATGTTGCTGACGAGCGTATCTGTGGAACGCGCATACGTGCGGAAGTCAAGACCGATCACGCTCTGCGCCACGGTGGTCGTACCGGTTACGAAAATGCCGCTGTACGGATAGAAAGGACTGGGGCCTGTTTTATAAAGGCCGTTTGTTCCCGCCAAAGGCATGTAACAAAGCACGCGGCGATTTTCGATCCGAATGACGCAGTTGCTGCCATTGAGCGTCAACATTTTTCCCGGATCGCCGATGATTGAAAGGTCCGTTGAGGATGGCGCGGCAACGCGCAGATAGTTCAACGTGAGATCGTTCGTAATGGAGAGCTGCGTCAGCGGCGTATTCGTAATGTAGGCCCATGCGTTGATTTCATTCGGGACCATGCCGTTCTGCCAGTTCTGCGCATCGAAGAAATTGGCAGACGCAGTTTGACCAATCCACAACGCGGGTTCATTCAACTGTCCGAAGGCAGAAGTACACAATATACATGAAAAAGAAAAGAGCCGTAACAATGTTCTCATCACAACCTCCAATGAAGACGTTTTATACGCCACATGTAACACACAGATAATCGTTAAATTAAGAAATAACATTTCATCTTTGAAAACGCAAGAAAAAGTTTATGAAATCTTTTCGAAAGCAAATCGAATGTCAATTGTTGAGTCTAATCGTTCGCGGAACGCACCATCCGGACGGCGCGGTTTATTGGTTATAAAGAATCGTGGAACAACGGATTCGGCGTTGATCCCTGATGCAGGTTTGCTACAGTACCCCGTTATCGGATGGGGGTGCATAAACAAAACGAAGGACGCGGAGGCGTATATGGGACGAACCAGGATATGGGTGATGGCGCTGGGCCTATGGGCTGGCGTCGTGCATGCTGAGACGATCCGCGTTGCGATCAATACGGCGCAGCGGCATCAGACCGTGGAAGGGTGGGGAACGTCGCTCTGCTGGTGGGC
>CAZMLC010000084.1:0-2278 GCA_964567125.1 uncultured Akkermansia sp. | reverse complement strand
GGCAGGCCATGCGGATCCGCAGCAGGACAACCTCAAACCGGAATATTACGCTGCGTTCTGCCGCTATCTGCTCGATGTCTGCGCGTGGTATCAGACAGAACACGGCATCACCTTCCGCACGCTGGAACCCTTCAATGAACCGCTCACGGATTATTGGCACGCGCTGGGATCGCAGGAGGGGTGTCACTTTTCAACAGAGACCCAGATCACGCTGCTGCGCATGCTGGATGAGGAATTGAAAAAAAGAACGACTTTGAACGTAGGCCTAGCCGCTTCGGATGAAACGAGTACGCGGCACTGTTTGCAGGCGCTCAAGGCTTACCAGCAGGCTGGCGATATTTTGCCGCGCGTGCGCCAGATCAATACGCACACTTATTTTGCCAGCGATGCGGAGCGCGCGGAGATTCGCGGATGCGTTCAGTCCGCGCACAAACCGCTGTGGCAGTCCGAGACCGGACCGATGGGCATGCCCAAGGCGACCTCGGCCCTACACAGCAATCTGCTGTTGACGCAGAAAATGTTCGATGATCTGCGCATCATGCAGCCCATCGCCTGGCTGGATTGGCAGCTCTTTGAGGAGGGCAATGAGACCTGGTGCCTCTGGCGCTGTGATTTCAAGAAACAGACCTATCGGCCTGTAAAGAATTTTTATGTGCGCATGCAGATCACGCGCTTCTTTAAGCAAGGATACACGCTCATCGAGAGCAGCGACCCGACCGTGCTGGCGGCGATCAGTCCGTCGCGTCGCACGCTGGTCGTGGCGCTTCTCAACACAGCCGATACGGAACGCGCCTATAGCCTCCGGTTTCCTAACGCTCTATCGGCTGCGGGTGTGGCCTACCGGACGTCTGCAACAGAGGATTGCGCGCCGCTGGCTGCGCTGGCCTGCACAAAGGGGTTGCTGAATTACAACGCCCCCGCGCGTTCATTGACCACGATCGTGCTGACAGCGCCGTGAGTGCAAGCGGGACAACGGCGCTAGCGTCTGAGGGCAAGGCGCAATCCTATCCCTATCGCTATCGAAATCGCTATCGCTATCGGTCTCGCTATCGGTCTCGGTATCGGTCTCGCTATCGATTTCTCCCGATTCCCGCATCGGGGATCCTCTGCCTCCTAGCCGATTCAGCATGATCGCCATGCGATAGACGCTCAATCGCTCGTGTCCAAGGGCTATTGATTTTTTCTTTTCTCGATACCGATTTCGATAGCGATAGCGATCCCCCCAGCCTCCAGATTATATCCGTGCAGTCCCGCGTCAAACATGGCATACTCTCCTCATGAATTTTACAGAGATAAACGTCCATCCCGACCTCATCGCCGCGTTGGCCAAGCAGAAGATTGTTGAGCCGACCCCGATCCAGACCGTCGCCTACCCGGCCTTGCTGGAGGGCAAGAACGCCTATCTCCTCGCCGAGACCGGCACCGGCAAGACCCTGGCCTACCTCCTGCCGCTCTTCTGCCGCCTCGACGCCAAGCAGCCCGCGACGCAGCTGGTGATCCTCGCCCCCTCCCACGAACTTGCTATCCAGATCCAGCGGCAGTGCTGCGACCTGGCCGTGAACGCGGGCTGGCCGCTCACCACCCTCCTGCTCATCGGCGGCACGCCCCTTGAACGCCAGATCGAGAAGCTGAAGAAGAAGCCCCAGATCGTGGTCGGCACCCCCGGACGCATCCACGAACTTATCCAAATCCGGAAACTCAAGGCGCACACCATCAAGACGGTCGTGATTGACGAGGCCGACCAGCTCCTCACCGAGGAACACGTGCCGACGATCCGCAATCTCCTCCATGCCATGCCGCGCGACCGCCAGATGGTCTTCGTCTCCGCTACCGAGAAGCCCGAGAGCACGCAGATCATCGAGGCCCTCACGCCGCAGGTGACCCTGCTTCAGACAGCCGCAGTACCGATGAATCCCCGCATTGAACACTTCTTCCTCGTCTGCGAGGAGCGCGATAAGCCCGATGTGCTGCGCAGCCTGATCCACGCCCTGCAACCCACGCGGGCGATCGTCTTCGCCCACCGCAGTGAGACCGCCGAGGAGGTGGCCTCCAAGCTCGACTATCACCGGATGCCTGCGGCCTATCTGCACGGCGGCGTGGACAAGGGGGAGCGGAAGCAGGCGCTGGAGGATTTTCGCAGCGGACGCAAGAGCGTGCTGATCGCCTCGGATATCGCGGCCCGCGGACTCGACCTCCCCGACGTGACGCATGTGATCAATCTCGATGTGCCGACGCTGAGCAAGGCCTATCTGCACCGCGTCGGACGTACCGCCCGCGC
>CAZMLC010000083.1:0-11020 GCA_964567125.1 uncultured Akkermansia sp. | reverse complement strand
CCGAAGGAGCAGGAGAGGCGGTTGGAGGCGCTGAGGGCGCCGGAGATGTCGAGCCGCCAGTTGCGTTCCGAGGGCTGCGGCAGGGCGAAGGTGGCGGCGGTCTCAAGGTCGGCGTAAAGGGACTGGAGGGGGCTGTTCACGGTGAGGCGGTCAGCTGCGGACGCGGAGCAGGCAAGCAGCAGCGCCGCAAGGACGGCGCGGGGACGGCTGATTATCGGCACGTCACGGCAAAAGCCTCTCGTTTTCATCGTTTCGTCCCCTTTTTATATGCAAAGGGCATATCCCCGCGCACAATCACAGGTGTCAGATATGCATGTTAAATCGTGATTTTCAGAATCTTTAAACACCGTTAATCAACGTGGTGTAACCTTACCGCAATTGACGAGGCGTTGCAATCGGTTTTTCACGATTTTCACATTGAGTGATAACAGATAGAAGACGCGCAACAGAATGTCATACAGTCGTTGTGCAGGCAGGCGCCAGAGCATTCATACAACATCATGGTTTTCTTGGCTAGGGCACCGCGCCCATGTGAGTTCCAGCAGCGCGGTTGAGAGGGCGCCTTCGCGGATGACGGTCAGCGTGTTGTCCGGTTCAATTTTCACCACGGTGCTCGCGACGCCGCCCGGGGAGATGCCGTCGTCCAGAACGAGATCGGCTTCGAGACCCACGTCCTTGAGTGCGTCGACTGCGGTCGTGGCGGGCATCGCGCCGCTGAGGTTGGCGCTGGTGACGCGCAAGACACCGCCGCAGAGCGTCAGGAGTTCACGGGTCTGCGCGTGGTCAGGAATGCGGAATCCTTCGTAGCCTGCACCGCAGGGTAGGACCAGCGTGAGCGCGCCGGGCCAGAAGGCGCGCGCAAGGCAGGCGGCGGCTGGCGGAATCGTCGCGCCAAACGCGTGCACGGCGTCGAGCGAAGCCGCGAGCAGGGCGATCGGCTTGCCGGTGGGGCGGCCTTTGATGGTGCAGATACGCGCCAGGGCCTGCGGATGGTGTGGATGCGCGGCCATGCCGTACACGGTGTCGGTGGGGATCACAACAACGCCCCCGTTCCGGAGGCAGTCTGCGGCTTGGTTGAGGCGTTCGCGGTTGATCACGATTTCGAACCTTTATGCGTTAGAAGAAATACTTGGCCAAGCGGAGAATACCCTGTTTCCACGGTACGCGGTGCGAGACGCCGGACGCACCTTGGAAGGTATGCAGATTCGCGACGTACCAGCGGTAGTTGCGCACAAGGGCATCCTTGTTCGAATGGCGCGGCGTATAGTGCAGGATCCGCTCCGCCTTTTCAATGCTGACGAATGAATCTTCGCAGGCTGTCTCGTAGACCCACTTGTAGAGCGGGGAGAGATGCAGAAATTCGAGAAAGCGCAGGGCCCAGATCATGGGCGCTGCGGGGAAGCCGCTGATCTTCTTGTCGTGGCCGGCTTCATCGAGTACAGCCTGATAATCCTCGCGCATGGTCGTGAAGTGCTTTGCGCCGATGTTAAAGGTGTCGTTGGCGAGCGCGGGATCTGCGGTCATGGTGAGCCAGATCGCCTCGCAGAGATCTTCGACATCGAGGAGCTGGTAACGGTTGTTCCCGCTGCCGATCATGGGGAAGCCGTGGCCGGTATAGGCCCAGTCGTAGAAGAGCGCGAAGACGCCGAGACGCTCCGGTCCGATGAATGATTTCGGGCGGATGATCGGTACGCACAGCCCTTTTTTGCGGAATTCGAGGCAGACCTCTTCCGCCATGATCTTGGCTTTGCCGTAAGGGCCGACGCCGATGAGACGGTCGGTCTCAAGCAGCGGGTGGTGGTCCGGGATGCCATAGACCGCGGTGGACGAGATCATCACCATGCGCGCAACATTATTTTCCTGCGCGACGGTGAGCACATTGCGCGTGCCCTCGACGTCCGTGGTCATGATATCCTGTTCCGAATAGAGGGGCAGGGCCGCTGCGGTGTGTATGACATAGTCCGCGCCCTCCATGGCCTGGCGTAGGGCGGTGAGATCGCGGATGTCGCCGAGCGTCGCTTGGACGCGCTCTTTTTCCGGGTAGTCAAAGGGCAGAAGGTCAATGGAGCGGATATCGGTGATGCCCTTCTTGAGCAAGAACCGGATCATGTTGATTCCGAGAAATCCGCTTCCTCCTGTAATCAAAATGCGTTTCATGAGCGAAGACTCTCCTTGTAACACTTAAAATTTGGACAAGTATTTGCCGAGCAACCCCATCATGCGCGTTTCGAGCCAGGGAGTGACTTTCCAGAAGTCGCGCAATTCGAGGTACTCGCTGATGGCGGTCTGCTGACCTGGCCGGACGCAGAATTCGGCTTTGATCAGGATGTTGCGCGCCGTGGCTTCCGCCGAGACAAATTCAATCACATTGACGCGGAAGCCGAGGATGCGCAGCAGCTGTGCGCGGAAAGTGTCGGTCAGGAGGTCGGCCAGCCGTTCGCGGAGGATGCCGTGGCGGAGCAGGGTCTGGAAGGGTCCGCCATCTTTGAGCGCCTTGTGGAGCTCGTGCTGACAGCAGGGCACGCAGATCAGGAAGCGGCTTCTCCACTCGATGCCGCGCGCCATGGCTTCATCCGTGGCGGTGTCGCAGGCGTGCAAACTGAGCGTGACATCGGGATCGAATGCGGGGTTCACGGAGGAGATATCGCCTTCGATAAAGGTCACGTGGTCGGCTACGTCGAGGTCGCGGGCCAGTTGCTGCGCGGAACCAATCACGTCGGCATTGCGGTCGATGCCGCAGATGTTGACCTCAAAACTGTGGACGAGCGTCAGGTAGTGGTAGATCGCGAGCGTGAGGTAGGCCTTGCCGCATCCGCAATCAACGATATTCATCTTCTTCTCGGGGAAGCTGGGGACGATCGTATCGATGACGCGTAGGAATTCATTGACCTGATCATACTTGCCGCGCATGGAGGCTTTGATGCGTCCATCGGCGTCCGCGATCTGAATTGACTTCAGGAGCGTCGTGGATTCAAAGGCGGTGAGGGGCTGCTGCTTGACGCGGTCGTGGCTGGGAGCCTCCTGGACATCGCGCGTCATCGCGCTGCTGCGCGAAACGAGGACTTTGTTTTTTTTTGTGACGCGGACGTGCAGATCGCCCGCGGCGGTGATGAGATGGAGTTCGCGCGTGCCGACCTGATCGATGATCTCCTCCAGTCCTTTGCGCGCGCCCGCATCGTCGAAATTCTTGACGGTGGTCTTGCCGTCCTCGACCATCTCGCCTTGAAAGCGTTTTTCATCCTTGATCATGACGGGACGCAGGCTGATGCGGAAAGTTGCGCCACCGCGGCGGACAACCTGGGTGATTTTCATCCATCCCTTTTCATCGAATACACGGCGGCGGATTTCAGCGGCAAGTTCTTCTGGAAGGTTTGTTTGGGTCATAAGGTCAACTCGATATTCTCATTTAAACGTAAATATCAGTGTAGACGAAACCGGAGGGTAATGCAATCTCGCGATTTAGCTTGCTAAGGGGGGGGATAGGTTGGGTATACTGCTTAAGTTAATCAAACAGGGAAAGGTTCATATGAAACATCTTTTAATGAGCGTGTTGCTCGGCGTTGCGTGTGCATCATGGGGGCAGATGTTGCCCGCTGAGTCAGGTATGCGCACGATTTTTAACGGTAAGGATCTGACGGGGTGGGATGGTGATCCGCGCTTCTGGAGCGTGACCAACGGGGTCATTCGCGGCGAGACGACACCGGCGAATCCTTGCAGGGGCAACACCTTCTTGGTTTGGATCGCTGGCCGCACAGCAGATTTCGAGTTGCGCCTCTCATTCCGGTGCACGTCGACGAACAATTCCGGCATTCAATACCGCTCTAAGCCTGTTGGGTCCGAAGCACCGGCCAAGTGGCGCGTGCGGGGATACCAGCACGAACTGCGCAACGAGTGCAAACTGCCGAATGTCGCGGGTTTTATCTACGATGAGGGTGGCAAGCGCGGACGTATCTGTCTGGCCGGCGAGAAGGCGGTCTGGGATACGAAGAAAAACGTGGTCGGATCGTTGATCGATGCGGAGGGCTACAAAAAGCTGATCAAGTTGAACGACTGGAATGACGTTGCGATTATTGCGCGTGGCAACCATATTCAGCACTATTTGAACGGTCAGCTGATTCTGGATTTCACCGATGAAGCCGAGGTGAAATTGCTGGACGGCGTGCTGGCTTTGCAACTGCATGCGGGCAAGCCCATGTGGGCTGAGTTCAAAAACATTCGTATCAAAGACTTAAAGTAAAGGGAGTATCATTATGCACACGTCACGTCGTTCATTTTTACGCGGTGCTGGCCTTGTGGCCATGCCCATGATTTTGCCTCACCGTCTTTTTGCGCAGGCCACCAAGCCCAGCAACAAGCTCAATGTCGGCTGTATCGGCATGGGTACGCAGATGCGCGGTGTTATGGGCGGTTTCCGCAACCAGGATAATGTCATTATTCGCGCGGTCTGCGATGTCGATACGACTCGGCGCCAAGCCGGGCTGGCCTCGATGCAGGAATTTTATACCGCGAAACCGGAGCGCGGCGATGCCAAGGGCATCAAGGCCTACACCGATTATCGCGAGCTGCTGGCGGATTCCTCGCTGGATGCGATCATCATCGCCACGCCGGATCACTGGCATGCGATCCAGACGATTGCCGCGCTCAAGGCGAAGAAGGATGTCTACTGTGAAAAGCCGCTGACGCACAATGTGCAGGAGGCTGTCGCGGTCATGGCTGCGGTCAAGAAGTATGGCCGCGTGCTTCAGACCGGCTCCATGCAGCGTTCGGCTAATCCCGAATTCCGCGTGGCCTCTGAACTCGTGCGCAACGGTGTGATCGGCACGCTCAAAAACGTGGAAATCTATATCGGTGCTCCGGCTGTGCCCTATAACCTTCCGGAAGAGGCGATGGAACCGGGTTTGGATTGGGATCGCTGGTGCGGTCCGGCCCCCAAAGTAAATTACAATGCGCAGCTTTCGCCGCGCGGCGTGCACAAGAACTTCCCGGCGTGGCGCCGCTACCGCGAATTCGCCACCGGCATGATCGGCGACTGGGGCGCACATCACATCGACATTGCACACTGGGCCATGGGCATGGATGAGAGCGGTCCGGTCGAAGTGCTGCCTTCCCAGGAGAAGGATAACCAGTATGGCGTGACGCTGAAGTACGCGAATGGCGTCGCTGTGACGCATACGCGCGGACCGAATGGTCTGCGGTTGATCGGCGATGCCGGCATGGTGTATGCCTCGCGCGGCAAGTTCCATCTGGTTTTGGATGGCAAGGATGTCGTGCGCTTCATCGACAAGGAACAGGATAAGGCGATCTCCTGCGAAGGCGCCTACACCAAGGCGACGAAGCTCTATCTGAAGGATGCCAAAATCAAGTTGGAAGTCAGCAAGAACCACATCCGCAACTTCCTTGACTGCGTGGCCTCGCGCAATAAACCGATCACGAGCGAGATCGTGGGCGGACATACCGCGATTGCCTGCCATCTGATGAGTCAGGGCTACTATCAGCGCGAGCGTCTCTGCTGGGATCCAGCCAAATTCGCCTTTACGCAGGGTACCGGCAATCCGGCCTGGTTGACGCGCGAATACCGCGATGGTTACCGCTTCCCAACTGTATAACAGGAGCACCTATGTTGGACAACTTGAGCGAACGCGAGGCTGGGATTGTTGAACGCATGATGGCCAATCCGCGCATTACCGTGCCGATGCTGGCTAAGGCTTTTGACGTTTCAGAAGTGACGATCCGGACGGATCTTGCCTCAATGGAGGAGCAGGGCATTATCGTGCGCCTGCGCGGCGGCGGCATGCCCGCCTACCATCCCACCATCCTCGCCCGCCAAGGCGTCCAGCGCGATGTCAAGATGCGCCTGGCCAAGGCCGCGGCCGGGCTGATCACAAACGGCGACGAAGTCATGCTGGTCGGTGGCACCACCACCAGCTTGATTCCGCGCTTTCTGTATGGTAAGCGCAACATCCGCATCGTGACGAATTCGACCTATCTGCTGCCGTATGCGCGGACGAACGAGGGACTGAAGATCATCTTCACGGGCGGGGAATTTCGCGCCGAATGCGAAGCCATGGTGGGGCCGACTGCGCTGCGCGAATTGGCCCAGTTCCATGTGCAGAGCGCGTTTCTGGGCGCGGATGGACTCGACCCTGAGAAAGGCGTGATGGCCGATAGCGTGGAAATCGCGGAGGTCGTGCGCACCATGTCGCAACAGGCGCAACGGCTGATTCTGCTGGCGGATTCCAGCAAGACAAAGCGTGCGGGCTTCGCCTACATCATGCCGCTGGAGAAAATACACACCTTGATCACGGATAGCGGCATCGATGACGCGACGGCTCAGGCGATCCGTGAAAAAGGGGTGAAGATCTGCATCGTCTAGCAGCTGCTAGAACTTCATGTCCGGATAGAGCGGGCAGCTGATGATCGCGCGCTTCTTCAGCTCGTTGATGTACTGCTGATGCGCTGCATCATACTTGCTCTTGAGGATCGTGTTGCTCATCTGCAAGCGGTTGATCGGAATGCGGTTGACCTTGATGATCGCGACATTGAATTTATCCGGCACTTCAGGCGTCGTCGCTGTTTTCGGCTTGCCCGGTGTCTGCGAAATCACCTTGACCAGATAGAAGCCTGAACGCGTCTCGATCACAGGACTGACCGCGCCTACTTTCTGCTGGATGGCGGCCAATTCGACCTCTTTATCCAGCGTGTTCTTGCCCACGATCAGGTCGCCGAGCACGCCCCCGTTCATTGCCGAAGGATGCATGGAAAACTTCTTGGCCAGCTCCTCGAAGGCTTCACCGTCCTTGATTTTCTTGAGCACCGTCTCAATCGTCGCCCGCCGCAATCCATTGGTTGCGGTGACTTGCGCGATCAACTGGTTGATCTCCTTTTCATCTGCGGAGATCTTGTTGCGGATGGTTGAACGCAAGAGCTTATCAATCAGCAGGCCATCTTCGAATTCCAGCCGCATCTTCGCCGCAGGCTGAGGCCCTTTGTTAAAGAAGTCGTTGGTGGTCCAGTTCTTGTCCTTCAGATTCTTTTCGAGATCCTTCAATCCCTGCGCGCGATCCGCTTCGGAAATCGTCAGTTTGAGCCTTTTCGCCTCCTGGACCATGAGCGTCTTATAGATAAATGCCTTGATTGCGCGTTGACGGAAATGGTGTTCAACTTCAGCGATTTTGTTGCTGGCAAAGGCGAGATGTTCGCGCTCCATCGCATGTTTGAGATAGCCGCTCGCACGTTCATCCATCTCTTGCCACGTCAGCGTCTGCGTGTCCACGACCGCCACGATCTGATTGGGATTCGGCTTGGCGGCAACCGTCTCTTTTTTGCCGCATCCTGTTAGACCAACCATACAACTTACGCTTACGACCAGTGAAAAAATAAAATAACGCATAGCATCTCCTTCGTAAGCGAATACTGTAACGGATTCCGTACGTCGAGGCAAGTCGGGAGTCGCTGAGATGCATGCGAGCTGTATCGAACGGTCCCATCTGTACAGCAGGGCCTGCGGACCTGCTGATGGCGAATGGATGTTTATGCTGCGCGGCTATACGTCTGAGCCTGTTAACATCCGTGTTTCCTGCGGCGGTCGTTCGTTCTCGCTCCCTCCGGCCCCGCGTATCCGCGCCTGCCTGCGCCCGCCTTATCGAGGTCTGCCTTTTTGCAGACCGGCAATGATCGGGGGAATATCACGAAATAGACTTATCTGGCTTTAGCCCAGTACAGCAGGACCTGTGGGCCTGCTGAGCGCACGCTTTTTGGGAACTTGTCGGCAGCGGGTGCGCAGCCCCCGCTGTACTGGTCCATCCGAGCCCGCCTTGTTGCGGTCTGCCTTTCGCAGACCGGCAATGACCGGGGAGGCGGTGCGAGTATCAATGAGTTTCGCGGAAGAACCGTATTTCCTAAACACCTCACCACCTACCACCTAAACACCTGAATAGGCTATTTATTCAGCGGGCAGGAGGTTTCGGCTTGCATGTAGTCGCCGGTGGCCGCATAGGCGCGGGCGCGGCAGCCGCCGCAGCTGTCACGGAAGGTGCAGCATCCGCAATGTCCGCCATAGTTCTCCGGCTTCCGCAACGCGGCGAAGACGGGCGAGGCTTCGTAGCAGGCCTTGAAATCGAACTGGTAGTTCCGCAGGTCGCCGCTGGGGACATCGAGGAAGCCGCAGGGCTGGAGCGTGCCGACGTGCGAAATGAAGACAAAGGTCTTGCCGCCCATGCAGCCTGCGGGATGCGTACCCGGCTGGCCGAGGCTGTGCCAGATGCGCACGGCTTGGGGCGCGCAGGTCTCGCGCACGTGGATCGGGCCCTGCTGATCCATCGCGAAGGCCCAGCGGAGCGTGGCTTCCGTATCCTCCTGCGACAGCGCGAGATCGCGGATGCCGATGCCGCGTCCGACAGGAACAAGAAAGAAAAGGTCGAGCGTCCGCGCGCCGCGTGCAATCGCCAGTTCGCGGATGGCGGGGAGTTCGGCTTTGTTAAGTTGCGAGACCGTGGTGTTGATTTGGAACGGCATACCGATGTCGCGCGCAATCGCCATGGCGGCGGAGACATTGTCAAAGGCGCCGGGTACGCAACGGAAGGCATCGTGCGAGGCCGCGGTTGCGCCGTCGACGCTGAAGCTGCACGCCATGACGCCGGCTTGCTTCAGGGCCATCAGCGATTCGCGCGTCACCAGCGTTCCGCAGGGCGCCATGACGGAACGCAGTCCCTTATTTGTGGCGTAACGCACCAGGTCGATGATGTCGGGACGATACATGGGCTCGCCGCCGGTCCAGATGATCATGGGTCGCGAAAAGTGCGCGAGCGAATCAATGACGCGCATGCAGTCCTCTGTGGCGAGTTCATGCTCATACGCGCGATCCTGCGCGCCGGCGCGGCAGTGCTTGCAGGCCAGCGGACAGCGCCGCGTAACCTCCCACGCGACAACGCGTGGACCTTCGGCGTTCGGAGAACCCAGATGTGGATGTGGTGCCATGCGATCCCTTTTTAAACCCATTCAAACAGTTTAAGAATGAAACAAAGGATAGCACAACCGAGGCGCTTTTGCGAGGTCGTTTATGGGCTGCATTGATCGGCAGATCGTCTTCCCAGTCTCGTGAGTCGATCGCGCAGAGCGAACGCGACGGCTCCCTGTAAGGAGGCGCTCACGTCGTCTTCGGACAGGAGCACGTCGGTATGAGATCGGATAAAATTAGGGTTCTCGAGGCCATTTTGAATCTTTCCATCCAGGTCTAAAGAGATTGTTCGTCCCATCAAATTCAAGGTTGCGATCGTTCGGCGTGAAATTAAAATAATACGTCATACGCAATGTGGCGGTGTTCGTGTTTTTGAGAGATTCGCCAAATTTTAATTCATATATTTTCCCGTAATTTGCGCTTTCTGCTTCACCGATCCTTTTTACCCGCGACTTAAAAAAAAGATATTTGTCGTTATCCAGTTTTCTGTCCATGAAGATTTTATCACGCGTCCGCTTTAGTTCATAATTAACGGCATCCGTATACCCTTTTTCCGGCGCTTCATACTCTGAAATCATTTTACTGAATATGTCTTTGGATTTCGTAATGAAGCCCCCGCCTCCTACTGAGGATATCGTCAGGTTATTCGTCAAATATGACCAATCCAGAAGGGTAACCCCATTAAGCGGTACCACTGAATCATAGTGCAGATAAAAATCAGCAATAGTTCCTTTTCCAAAAGGTTCAACGAAATCCGCTGCAAGGCAATCAAATCCGACGCTTTCCCGTTTTGGAAAGACGGATTCAACCTCTTTTGTATAAAGAGGTTTCGGGGCTCGCTTTTCCTTCAGAACAATTTCTATTGTCGGATTCCACGGAATCCAGCGACCATCTTTCACGCAGTCAAAATAATTTTTGAAGAACCAATATGTAGTACGTGTGTCGTAATAGCCATCTTTTATTACGCCAAAATTCAAGTCACCGACGCAATTATCCTCAAGAATAACCTTGCCGTCAGTATTCGTTTTTTTTTCAAATCGATGCCCCTTCTCCCCATGATTATAAAAACCTCCTCCGATGAGAGCATCTCCAACAGGGAATCCTTTTGAATCAATAATTCGCAATGTAATTTTTGCCTTAGCCCCAAATGTCAGAGCATGCCGTATCCGATCTGGAAGCGGTTTATTAACAGGCAACGACATCAACCCTCTGTCATCTTTTTCGTTTGTATTGGTCTCCAAACTCCTATAGCCCTTCGACAGACTACGGCCGTTTTTATCATTTAAGTTTGTGTTAAATACTGTATGGATATCCCTGGATTTCTGATTAGCGGAAAAGCAATCGCAATGAGTTAACATAACCCCACCACCAATAATTAGCATGATAAAAGAAAATATCCATAACCAAGCAGGTGTTTTGGCGTTTAGTTTCATTCGAGATTCCCCTTCGTAACAACATCATTGAATAATTTATAGGTAAAAAAGTATGCCACGTTTTTCAAATCACTATGTTTCCAGCGTTGGCCATAAGGTTCCTCTGAAACAAGCCGTGGCCAGCCATTACGGTATGATTCACTATTCATGTTGTTGTTCTCAAAGGGTCCCATAACAGATATAGCTCCAGCCGCGCCGGATAGTGCGGGCATGCCTTTTGCAAGAATCTCATTACGCATAGTCAGAGAGATGCTGTTGGTCATCATGCTCTGAGGATTCCACCGGAACACAGGCTGCTCCGCCAGTTGCGACGGGTCCGCATTGTTAGCAGTAGTCATATCGGGATAGATCAACATTTGATCGTAAGTGCTCTCTGGAGCTGTTCGCAGAAATCCCCATCCAGCCCATGACGTACCCACAATCTGGTCGCGCCCTTTGAATACCTCTTGTTTGTGCCATGAGTACCGCTCGGTCGTAGGAAATAGATGGAATAATCCTCCCACCCCTGTCGTAAGGCTTGGTGCGACACTATTCGTCTCTAGCGTCTCATCGCCAGATGAGTAGTAATTATATAACACAGAGGACGGCAGGTTTGCGAAGTAATTTTTCCATGTGAGTAAAGCTCGACTAT
>CAZMLC010000082.1:0-11322 GCA_964567125.1 uncultured Akkermansia sp. | reverse complement strand
GAGAGGACGGCGGTGATCTCCTCGGCGTCGAGCACGGCGTTGGTGTTGGCATCGGCCCCGAAGGAGCAGGTGAGGCGGTTGGAGGCGCTGAGGGCGCCGGAGATATCGAGCCGCCAGTTGCGTTCTGAGGGCTGCGGAAGTGCGAAGGTGGCGGCAGTCTCAAGGTCGGCGTAAAGAGGCTGGAGGGGGCTGTTCACGGTAAGGCGGTCGGCGGCAGACGCGGTGCAGGCAAGCAGCAGCGCCGCAAGGACGGCGCGGGGACGGCTGATTATCGGCACGTCACGGCAAAAGCCTCTCGTTTTCATCGTTTCGTCCCCTTTTTATATGCAAAGGGCATATCCCCGCGCACAATCACAGGTGTCAGATATGCATGTTAAATCGTGATTTTCAGAATCTTTAAACACCGTTAATCAACGTGGTGTAACCTTACCGCAATTGACGAGGCGTTGCAATCGGTTTTTTTGAGGGCAACTTCTCAGCAGAAATAAATTGGAAAAGTGTGATAGCGAAAAATTCGACAACACACGATAAGATTACGCAAAGAATTTTTCGAGTGCGCGGCGGTAGCGCTTAAAATCACGGTCCGCCTGCTCGATCAGAAAATCGCATTCGTCCGGATCATCCAGCCAGAGGTCGCGATGCGCCTCAAAGGAGATGCGCACCCGCTGGTTTTGCGGGATCAGGGTTTCGAGCATGTTCTGGGCGATCTCGCCCTGCATGTTCAGCACCATGTTGATAAACCGCTGTTCGCGCCAGCGCGTGGCAAGCCCCCAGCCTGCCACATAATCCAGCAGACCGAAGTCTTCCGGCGCATAGTAGCGGGTACTGCGACCGCTGCCCAGCGAGAGGATGTGCATCTGCTCGAAGGAGATGCAGGCATGGTTGCGCAGATAGGTTGCGGCGACGAGCCCGGGATTGTAAGCCCAGAGTCCAGCATCGACGTAGAGGTGGCCTTCGATCTCGACCGGCTTGAAGAAGGTCTGCGCGGCGCAGGCGGCATGGACAAGATCGCGGATCAAATAGTGATGATGCTCGGGATTGTCCGACTTAAAGAACTTCGTCCGGCCATGCTCGATGTCCATCACCGGCAGCCAGATGCGCATCTTGGCGTCACCGAGCGTCTTGTCGCCAAAAAGGTCGTGAAGATGTTCCTTCAACCGCCGATCGCTGTAGCGGCTCATCACAAGCGCCATCAGCATGCGCAGCGGACGGAAGAAAAAGATCGCATGGCCGATCTCGCGATAGGCCTTTTCCAGTTCAGCGGACGGGACACCGCAGGCAAGGCCTGCGGCGATCAGCGTGCCTGTACTGGTACCCATGACCAGATCCATCTGGTTGCAGCAATCAAAAGCAAGCACCTCCTCCATCTGCCGCAGCAGACGGGAGGTGTAGATGCCGCGGATGCCACCTCCATCGATGGAGAGAATCCGGTATGGGCGCGTGTTAGCCGAGCAATGCATTGACCTTCGTCATCACTTCAAAGGCATCGGCGACATAGACGACATCGGCTTTACCCTGCGCCCAGCCGCAGTTCGCATCGAGATTCACGGCACGGCGCTCCATAATAAAACGCCAGCCGACCGCATGCGGCTCTTCGCCGTGACAGCACGTCGAAAGGCCCTTCGGATGACGCGGCGTGGAACCAGTCTGTCCGACCTGATTCATGTGCGACATGAAGCTCAGCGTTTCCTGACCTTCGCTCTTCAGGTCCACGAGGGACTTCGAGCTGCCGAGCGACGCCTTGGCCTTCGCGAGGAAGCCCTGGATCAGCACGCCGGCTTCGCCGACATGATACTGGCCATCCTTCTGCTTCTTGGTCCAGCCAGCGCCGGCCACGAGGAGCACATTCGCTTCGGGGCGGATCGTCTGCGCATCCGCAGCCGGAGCCTGAACGCCGGTCACGGTGGTGCGGAACGCCGGATAGGTTACAGCCACAGCCGCGGCATTGGCGCTGCCTGTAGCACCCTGCCATGGCGCATTGGTTCCTGAATCGACCAGCAGGATCCACGGCTTGGCCGCGCGTGCAAAGGTCGCCAGAATGCGCTGACGATAGAACCAGCGCTGCGCCTTGACGGCATCCCCGGCCGCTGCAACCGAGACGATGTGCGTATCGATCTGGGCATTCACACGGTGAGCCACGCCCGGCAGTGCACGGGCAAAACGTGAGCTGTTCGGAGCCAGCACGAGTTCCGCACCCGCGGCCTGAATGAGCGCCGTAGCAGCTGCGGCATCCGATCCATAACGCGGAGCAGCCAGCTCGGCACTGTCGGCGACGAAGAATTTCGTCGCACCGCAGGTGGCGATCTGATCCGCGGCAGCGGCAGCGCCTGCGCCCAACACGGCAACACTCAATTCACCTCCGAGCGACGTGGCGGTGTTCAGCACTTCCAGCGCAGCCTTGGGGAGGACATTTTCTTCGGTGTGTAATAACGCTAAAACTTTCATTTTCAAATTCCTTCCTGATGGGGTTGCGTTAGGCCTTCAGCCATTCCACGATTTCCTTGGCGATCTCGTCCGTCGGCATATCCTTGACGATGCGCGTATCGCGCTTCTGCGCCGGGATCTCCGCCTTCTCATAGGCAATGCCGCCCGCGTTGATGGCGACAGCTTTCGCCTTCTGCAAAGCCGGCATCACGCCGCGCATATTCAGCATGCCCACCTGCGGATTGTTCGGCGGCTCAGGAAGGTTGCCTGTCGCCCAGGCGAGGACAGCCGGTGCACCCGCAAAGGTCGAGGCCAGATACTTGCCCCCCTCAATGCGCTCGAGCACGCTGAAGGAGCCATCAGCCTGCGGCTTGATCTCATCGACACCCGCGAAGAATTCGCTGATGCCGAGGCGTTCGCAGACGAGCTGCATGGTCACGCTGGCATCGCGCGATGCCGAGGCGCATCCGCCGAAGACCAGCAGGTTATTCTTATCGAGTCCGGGGATCGCCTGGATGGTGTCAGCCAGCGCGGCTGCCACCAGATGCGCGTCCGTGAAACCGCTTGCACTGCCATCGATGGCGACCAATTCAAACGGCACTTTCTGCGCCACGGTCATCATCAGTTGCTGCAGTTTGCCTTTGGGGCCCAAGCTGACCAGCCAGACCTTGCTGCCTGCAACCTGCTTGGCAAGGTTGGCTGCTTCAAAGAGCGCATGCGCGGACCAGGGGTCCAGCACGGAGGGCAGCATGGTTTCATTTTTCAAACCAGGTCCTTGCGGTGTGGTCACCGGTTCGAGCGTCTGTAACGGATCAGGCACGAGACTGCCGCAGACAACGATGTGTAGAGGTGTAGACATGTTTGTTCCTTTCTTAAGCTGTGAATGATTAATGAACGCCGCGCTGGCTATCCGCATAGAACTTGACCAGCGTTTGAATCTCCGGCGTCTGGTCGAGTTCGAACTTGATCCGTTCCAGCGCCTGGCCGCGATTCAGTCCGTCGCGATAGAGCAGACGATAGGCCTCCTTCAGCACGGAACGCGCTTCCGCCGAAAAGCCATGGCGCTGCATCCCGACGATATTCGGTCCCAGCACGCGCGTATCGCCCGAGGTAACCTCGGTGATCATATAGGGCGGACAATCCTGACGGATCTTGGTCGCTCCGCCAACCATCGCATGGGTACCGATGCGGCAGAACTGATGCACACCCGCCATGCCGCCGATAATCGCGTAGTCTTCCACCTTGACCTCGCCGGCCAGCGTAGCAAGATTCGACATGATCACGTGATTGCCAACGACGCAGCCATGCGCCACATGGCAGTAACCCATAATCAGACAGTTGCTGCCGACGCGGGTGACCTCCCCCGGACGCGTGCCCAGATGGACGGTTGAAAACTCGCGCAGGACGGTATTGTCCCCGATCTCAACGTAGGTAATATCGCCATCGACATATTTCAGATCCTGCGATTTCATCCCGATACAAGCAAAGGGGAATACCTGGCAGTTTTTGCCGATCGTTGTATAGCCGCTGATAAACGCGTGCGCCTGCACAACGGTTCCTTCGCCGATTTTGACATGCGGCCCGATTATGGCGTAGGCACCGACTTCGACGCCCTCCGCGAGCTGAGCCTGAGGATCAACAAGTGCTGTTGCATGAATGTTGGTCATGAGTGTTTCCTTTCGTCATTTACAAGTTCTTGGGAATCAAATAGGCCGCGAGCCCAAAGCAGGCTAAAACAGGCAACCAAATCAAGAGGTGCGGATACACAAAAGCCAGTTCGCGGTTGGAGTCCACCAAAAGCATCAGCAAGTAATAGGAAAGCGCAACGACCAAGCTGACCGCCATACCGATGGTCGACTCCTTGCGATGGGTCTTGATGCCGAGCGGGACACCGATCAACACGAAACAGAAGCAGGCGCAGGCCTGCATGAGGCGCTTGCTATACTGCGTGCGCGCCGCGCTCAGAAGCTCCTCGACCCGTTCCGGTTCCTGATTTTTCGGCGGCGCATAGTGCAGCTGATCGATATAGTCGCGCAACTCCCAGAAACGCAGATCGCGCTCGTTGCGCGCATAAGACCGCGTACGCATCGCATTGGGAATCACATGCCGCAGGCGATCCGCCATCGCCGCGCCGGGACGTTGCACATCGATGGGGTCGACGCGCACCTTGTACATATCCAGAACGATGTCAGTGCCATTCGTGGAGACCAGGGCCTTTTCCGCTTTGATTTCGCGCGTCACGCCTTCTGTCGCGTAATCAAACGCCAGAATGTCATAGAGCCAGTTGCCCTCTTTGCGTGCAAAGAAGAGTTTGACCTTTTCAAAATCGTCGATCATCCGTCCGGGTTCGAGCAGATCGAGACCCACATCCACGCTCACATTATTCTTCAGGGTATAGCGCGCTTCGTGTGCGCGCGGGACGATCTCGTTGTTAATGTAGAATCCGAGCGCGGTGCATGCGATGGCAAAAAGGATCGGGTATTTCATCACGCTCAGCAGATTGATGCCGCAGGCGCGCATTGCCGCGATCTCACTGTCCGCGGAGAGCCGGCTAAAGACGAGCAGCGCGCTGACCAGCAGCGCCAGAGGGATCGTCAGCGACAACATCTCCGGAAAGCCGATCAGCATAAAAACACCAATCGTATGCGCGGGAAGGCCTTGAATCATCAACTGGGCGATCTTCACCATCAGGCCAATCGTAATCACGAACGAGAGGACCAGCCACGCCAGCATGAACGCGGTGAAAAACGACGAAAAAACATATTTCTGGATTGTATTCATGCGTTCATCCTGTTCGCGCTCACGGTTTTTGGGACTCCCACATCTCCGCCGTCAATCCGGTTCCCCCAAAGCGATAAACGATCCCTGCTGTGATGCTGTAGAGCATTTCGCAGGTGCTGTCAGCCGCCATAAACGCGCGGGCATCCGCTTTCAGCGCGACACGGTCGGTCACATTATAAATAAAGCCAATACCGGCGCGCGGCCCGGCCAGAATATTCCGGTCACCGCCACCGAGCAGATCGTCCTCGCTGCGGTAAACACCGACGCCGAAGGCCGCATAGGGATCAAATCGCTCATAGCTGCTCACATGGTAAAGCGCATCGGCAAAGCCACCGTAAAGGCTGCGGCCACTGGCGCGCGCGGGATGTTCAGTCTCCAGCCAAGGCGCCCACAGCCCCCCGACCTCAAGCGACCAGAACTCCGAAATTTCATGGCCAATCGCAAGGCCGGTCTGTACACCGGAAGAGGCAGGCTGCCCGCCTTCAAAGAAAAGCCATCCCGCACTGGGATACGCATACCAGCACGAGAGATCCGTCAGGTTTTGCGCGTGCGAACAACAGGCAACAACCAGCAAAATAGCCAGCACGCCGCATTGCGCGAAGCCGAAACGTTTCTGCAGAAATTTTTTACCTAATCTGCTCATAAATGGTCTATTACTATACCGAAAATAGCAACCAGTGAAAAGTAGATTTAGCGAAATACGCAGCGTTTCCTACGGGTGTACGCATTGATAATTAAAACCCTAAATAATTGGAAATTAACGTGATAAATTTAAAAATACGATTTAAAAAACTTTTCACTTGTAATAATTCCATATTTGTAGTAATTTTATTTTGTTTTCAAACCAATATGAGGAACTCGAAAGGATCAGTATGAAAAAGTTTGTTTGCAGCATTTGCGGGTATATTCATGAAGGGGACGCAGCGCCTGATTTCTGCCCCCAGTGCAAAGCGTCGGCCGCGAAGTTCACCGAGAAGGTCGAAGGGAAGCTCGTCTGGGCTGATGAGCACCGCATCGGCATTGCCAAGGGTGTCAACGAAGAGGTCGTTGAAGGCCTGCGGGCGAATTTCGTCGGGGAGTGCACAGAGGTCGGCATGTACCTCGCGATGAGCCGTCAGGCGGACCGCGAAGGATATCCGGAGGTCGCCGAAGCCTACAAGCGCATCGCGTTTGAAGAGGCGGAGCATGCGGCCAAGTTCGCCGAACTGCTCGGCGAGGTTGTCGATCCGAGCACCCAGGTGAACCTCGCCAAGCGCGTGGAGGCTGAACACGGCGCAACCGCGGGTAAGCTGGCGCTGGCAAAACTGGCCAAGCAGTTGAATTACGACGCGATTCATGATACTGTACATGAAATGTGTAAGGACGAAGCGCGTCACGGCTCGGCATTCGCGGGTCTGTTGAAACGGTATTTTAATTAATATTACGCCCGTCTGGAGGTTCGGATGCAGAAATCGATTGTTGCAACATTGAGTGACCATGGGCTCCGCCCTTCGCCTCAGCGCGTTGCGATAGCCAGCTATCTGCATGCGGTGAAGACGCATCCAACCGCCGAGACGGTCTATCAGGCGCTGGCGCCTGATTACCCGACGCTTTCGCGCACAACCGTCTATCAGACATTAGAAAAACTCTGCGAGATCGGTGTCGCGCAAAAGATCAACATCGAAGATGGCGAGATGCGCTTTGATGCGGACATCTCGCATCACGGCCATTTCAAATGCATCACCTGCGGGCAGGTTTTCGACTTCTATTTCGGAGGAGAAGTCGAGCTCCCCAAACCAACGTCCGCATTTCTCATCACGGAGCAGCACCTCTACTACAAAGGGGTGTGCAGTTCGTGTGCCCCCCTCCCCAACGCAAAGGAGTCAACACCATGACCATCGATCGTCGTTCATTTGTCACAGGCATGTCGGCTACAGCCGCAGCGATCCTCGCTGGTTGCAGCAAGGCGGAAATCGACCAGGCCGTCATTCACGACCTTCAGTCCGCCTTTAACGGTGAAAGCAACGCCTCCGCAAAATACGCCTTCTACGGAACGAAAGCGCAGGAAGCCGGTTACCTCAGCATTGCGGCGCTCTTCAAAGCCGCCTCATTTGCCGAACAGATCCATGCGCGGCAACACGCCAAGGTGCTGAAACGGTATGGGCAAGAGGCAACGGCCACCATCAAGGAGGCCACGTGGGTCGATGTCGCCACGGCATTGAAGGATGCCATCAAGGGCGAAACCTACGAATTCACCGAGATGTATCCCGGATTTATCAAAACCGCGGAAGACAAGAAGATGGAACGCGCAATCCGCTCGTTTGAGCACGCCATGGAAGCCGAGAAGATCCATGCCAAGTTCTACGCGGATGCCCTGGCCAATACGGAGGCCTGGAAAGCGGCTGGTAAACGCTTCTACATCTGCGAGGTGTGCGGCTTCACGACGGATGACGACACCGTCTCGATCTGCCCCTACTGCAATGCGCCGAAGAGTCGTTTCAAAACATTCAGCGCATAACGCACGTTCACGTTAATTCCCGTTACGTGCGGCCGGTGCACACCGTGTGCATCGGCTGTTTTTATGTACCTTATTCGCCTCGTCCATCACACAGGGATCCGTTATACTGCTGCCATGATTTCCATCCTTTTCATTTGCCACGGCAACATCTGCCGTTCGCCCATGGCGGAATTCATTTTCCGCAACATGCTCGTGCAACGCGGATTGACCGAACATTTTTCCTGCGCCTCCGCAGCAACCAGTCGCGAAGAGATCGGCAGCGATATCCACGATGGCACGCGGTGTCTTCTGCGCTACCATAAAATCCCCTTTACATCGCGCTGTGCTCGGCAGGTCCGCCCCGATGACTATGCGGACTATGACCTGCTCATCGGCATGGATCGCGCAAACTGCAGCAACACGCTGCGCATCGTAGGCTCAGATCCCCTCCAGAAGATCCATGCCCTGCTGGATTATACCGAACATCCGCGCGAAATCGCGGATCCCTGGTACACGGGCAACTTTGAATTGACTTACGCAGACATTGTCGAAGGCTGTACTGCGCTATTGAATACTCTGCTCGACCGGCAAAAAATATAAATTTCACCATTTCACGGCAAACGGGCCGCGCTCTCGGCCGCCAAGCGTCCGGACGCAAAGGCCCAGGTCAAATTGTAGCCGCCGCAGGGAAAATCGACATCAAGCACTTCGCCGGCAAAAAAGAGATTCGCAATCGACAGGCAGCGCAGACTCTTGGCATCGACCTGATCGAGCGCAATTCCGCCACGCGTAACCATGGCGCGATTCCACCCCTCGGTGCCGCAGATCGTGGCGCGCGCGGCGCTGCAGAACTGCGCAAGCTGCTCCATGGCGGCGCGCGGAACATGCGACATGATGCACGCCGAAACCCCCGCCTGATCGCAAAACGCCTGCGCCAAACCGCGCGGCATTTCGCCGGCCAGCAGGTTGTGCAGCGCGCGATTGCCATGCACCTGACGCCAGTGATCAAAACGCGCTAACCAATCGGATTTGCGTCGATCACTCTGAACTGAAAAGCAGACCGGGATCTGCGGATTTTGCGCCCCCGACTGCTGCATATGACGCATGCGCACATTGATTTCCCCGGAGAGCGCTAAAGCGGGCGGACCGCTGATGCCGCGATGCGTCAGAAGAATCGGGCCTTCATACGCCCGTTTCTCACCGCCTTTTTCATCCAGCCACAGACGTCCGTGCTCGCACACAATACCGGCCAAGTCATGGATCCATGATTCCACGGTGAAAAGACCGGCAAGCGCGGGAACAGGAGGCTCCACCTTCAGGCCCGCGGAGGCGGCCAGCATAAACCCTGAACCGTTCGAACCAAGCTCAGGATAGCTTTGGCCACCGGCGGCTAAAATCACGCGACGCGGGGAAAAAGCGCCATGCGTCGTCTCAACAGAGACGATGCGGCGCCCACCCTCTGCGTCCGCCAACGTCCAGCCGCACACCTCGACCCCGGCACGGATCACCGTGCCACGGCGCTGCGCGTGCGCCATCAACGCAGCGACGATATCGGCGGCACGCTGCGCATCAGGAAAGACACACCCATCGGCTTCAACGTGGCTGGGAACGCCCAGCTCAGCAAAAAAAGCACGCAATGCAGCGGGAGGGAAATGGTGACAGGCCGGCAAAACAAAACGCCGACACCGGGGATTAGTTGCAGCTACACCCGCAGCATCGACGTCATGGGTAAAATTAGAACGGCCACCACCGGTCGCCAGAATCTTGCGTCCAGCGTGTGGAAGCCGTTCGAGAACAAGCGTATGCGGAGATGCGAAACAGGCCGCAGCAAGTCCAGCCGCTCCGCCGCCGATGATAAGCGTATCGACCTGCATTAACGCTGCTGTTCTTCAGCAATCAGCGTCAACATGCGGCTGATCGTAGCGGAAATATCCGTCTGGGCCTTGCTGATCGCCTGACACATGGTCACCAGTTCAGCATAGCGGTGCAACGTATTCAGACGATACCGTTCCAATTCCGTACGCCGCGTCTTCATGCTTTCGAGCGTCTGCTCAAGCTCAGCGATCTGCTGTTCACGCTTGGTCAGCAGAATACGGGTCTGCGTCAACTGCGTCATCAACTCGCCTGTTGACAGATCCAGATCCGTAATCGACATGCCATCGGGAATGGGGACATGCATCGGCTGCCCGCATTCCACACAGTTGATTTCAAGGCCTGCGCCCCGATAATCAATCGCATGATTATGCCCGCAATGCGGACAATCAAAAACAATATCCGTCGGCTTAATCACCTCGCCGGCATCATCATACTCAACGGCAGCATTCGCCAAACCCGTTGCTGAAGGATTCAAATTTGTCTGCTCTGAACGATTGACACTCATTTTGCCCTCCTTCCCTCGATGATCCAAACGATTGCCGACAGGGTATTCACGATGAACACCCCTTTTACATCAGCATTACGCCTGCGGCTTGACGACCTTACCGGCCTTCAAACACGATGCGCATACCTTTGCGCGGGTAACCGTGCCATTTTCCGTAACCGTACGGACCGTACGAATGTTCGGCAGAAAACGACGCTTCGAAATTCCCGTTGTATGCAAACCAATGCCGCCCTTGGCCTTCTCCAGACCATGACGCACAATACGACTGCCACTCATCGGGCCCTTACCACAAACATCACAAACTCTTGACATGGATAATTTCTCCTTAGGAAAGGGGCTTAATGTAACAAAAAAGGCCGAAAGATGCAAGCCCAACTGGCATTTTTTTACGTTTTCAAAACGCGCGGTTCCGGTCTCCTCCACAACCCTTTCTTTAGCGGATCAACATGACGGTATTTCCATTGCCTCGCCGCACATACAGCGCACCCTCTCCGGCAATCACGGACGGAAGATTCTGCGCTGTGTAATAGCCCGCATTTTTCATGCGCGCATCAACCGCCAAATAGCTGATCGCGTTGGTCACCCCTGCGGCGATCCTCACCTTGCCGCCGGAGGTTACCGCGACGAAAGCCGCTTGGCTCAACGCCGCGACGCCGAGGTCGAGTGTCCCCGCTGCGGCAACCGCTACATTCGTGCAGAGCACACCGAAGACGCCATTCGAAATCGAGAGGCAGCCCGCATTGACCGCCAACGAGCCGCGCAACGCATGTAGGGTATTGGTCAGGAGCAGCGTCCCTGTTCCGTTTTTGACGAGGCTGATGCCCTGAAAAGAGCCGCCGAAGCGCTGCGTATAGGATGGATTGACCGTCAACGTGGCAGGGACCGCGCTGGTAATCGCCTGGAACCCTTTATTCGCGGAGGTGTAGAGTCCTCCGATGGTCTGGTCATACCCATTCAGATCAAAAACCTTCCCGCCTTCAAACTGTAGCGAAACCGTCGGAGGTAACGCATCAGCCACCGTGAAACGCAATGCTCCGCCCGAATCGTTGCATACCCAGCCACTCCATTTATTGCTCGCAACGGAAATGGTCCAGACCGAACCGTTATGCGCCAGAAACGCGCCTGTGATATCAATCGGTTTTTCCGCAAATTCACACGGAGCGCCCGAGACATAGAGATCGCGCCCTTTCACGCCGCCACTCACGCGCAACGTTCCTCCAGCCACGCCGATCCGGCCATCCGACGTCGTAATCGTCCCTGC
>CAZMLC010000081.1:8307-11874 GCA_964567125.1 uncultured Akkermansia sp. | reverse complement strand
ACCGACAACGATCCGCCAAATCCAACGTTCGTCGCACCTTCCGCCTGCTCGAGGATATACGCGGAAGCCTCCTCTTCGTTGGCGCAGTAAATCGCAGTAAACCCGCGTTTGCACAGCGCATCGGTTACGCTGCAGCACTTCTTCTCGCCAGTCCAGCTGACCAAGTCAATCGTTCGTTGTGTCATTGTCTCATCTCCTTCGTTTAAAAAGCCGTTAAGCCGCCATCCACAGGAATCACCGCGCCCGTGATCCACCGCGCCTCAGCGCGCATCAGAAAACGAACCGCAGCCGCCACATCCTCAGGCGTGCCGAGCCCCAGCGGATAGCGCTGCTCAAGCGCACGCGCCTGCTCCTCTGTCAACCGTGCGCGCAACTGCTGATTCAACTCCGTCTGAATAAACCCGGGCGCGACGACGTTCACCGTGATGCGTTCGGGCGCCCACTCAACGGCAAGGGCCCGCGCCATGGCATTGATCGCGCCCTTGCTCGCCGCATAGGCGGCCAGCGCCTTATCCCCCACGAGGCTGGCTGACGAGGAAATAAAGACCGCACGTCCGCCCGCCTTATCGTAGACCCCCTGCTGCCGGAAAGCCTTGGCCAACATCAGGCCAGCGCCCCAGTTCACGGCCATCATCTCTTCCGCGCGCGCCCACTGCTGCAGCTTCAGCGGGGCAGAGAGGTTCACCCCCGCAGCATGCACAAAACCATAAAACGCGCCGGCGCCTGCCAGCTGTTTCAACACCGCGGGAAGCTCGGTGTGCCGCTGCGCAAGGTCCAGACTGATCCACGTATGGCCCGTTCCGTCCAGTGCCGCATGCGTCGCCTGCAACCGTGCTTCGTCGCGCGCCATCAGCACCAGCTGCGCACCGTCCCGGCTCAACGCACACGCGATTGCACGCCCGATGCCTGCACTGGCCCCGGTCACCAGGATCCGCTTCCCTGCCAGATTTTCTGCGCTCATGATTGGGCCTCCACCATCGCATACAGCTCACCCACCGTCTCAAGTTTTACGAACTGTTCAACGGTTAACCGGCAACCATACGCGTCCTGTAAAAGAATGAGAATCGAGAACCCCATCAGCGAGCCCCAATCGGGAATCGAGCGAAAGGCGTAATCCGGCGTCAAGCCCGCAGGATCAACCTCCAGAATCTCAGCCAACTGTTCACAAAAACGTTCCATTACATCTCCACCGTGATCAGATTTTTCGTTGCGCGCGGCGCGCCTTCCAGACGCAGGCCGTACACGCGCGTACCCTCAGCTTCCGTTGACAGCAGCGTATACCCGTTATCGTCATAAAAATGCGCGCACGGCTCGTTCTTCGGTGTCGGCACATAGCGTGCACGCACTTCGACAACGCCGCTGTTGCGCAGTTCATTTTCCAACAAGGCAAGCACGGTCTCCTCAATCGTACGCCCCATGACGCGGCAGCTCAGCAGGAAGGTATCGATCTCGGCATCCATGCCGTTGCGCGAGACGATCACCACGCCGACCAATCCATTCGCCCCGAATCGATCGCTGGCAAAGATGCTATAGATCAGCCACTGTTCCGGCGCTTTGAGCATGCGCTGCAGATCACCCTCTGTATAGCGCTTCGTCGTCAAATTAAATTGATTAGTCTTCTGCGTCAACTGCGCAATGCGCGGGATCTCGCAGGCGCGGCTGCGGTTAAAGCGCACATGAATGGCCAGATTGCGCAGATAGTCGCACACGGTGCCCGCCTGCTGGCGCAAGACTTCGCGCGCCTTGTTCGATTGGCAGAGCTCGGTCTTGTGCTGATCTTCAGCCGTTGCCCGCAGGCAAAAGAAATAGGCGCGATACACCTGCTGCGCCCAACTGGAGAGCAACGTACGATCATGCGGAAAATCTTCAACGATAACCGCAGGCTCCAATTTGCGCATCGCCACTTGCTCGGCAGGGTTGTCATCGATGAAGACAATCGCGTCCATTCCGATATTGAGGCGCGCAGCAAGCGCCCGCAAATTGACCGGCTTTTCCCGCCAATTGACCTCCCAGTCCGCAAAATCCTTTTTGCGCAACACCATCTGTTCGTGGGTGCTGAAAAGCGCCTCCACATCGGCGATATTATTTTTCGAGACCCCGACCAGAATCGTTCCAAGCGCCTTAATTTCACGCACGCGCATCTGGAAATCGCGATAGGCGGCTCCCTCATGCTGATCGCCCAAGACAATGCCCTGCACGCCATCCTCGCCAACCACCCCGCCCCACAAGGTCTCATCAAAATCCACAGCCAGGCACTTGGCCCGCTTCCCCTGCCACGCCTGGACAATCGTCTGGAACTCCAGCTCAATCGCCTCATAGACCGCCATCTTGTAGGGGATACCGCCCGCATACCACATCTTGGGTGAATAGGCGTTCACGCGTCCGAGGCGTTCAATAATAGCTTTTAAATCAAGAAAGAAAACGTGCGTAGACGCTTCAATGATCGCGCTGACCGCAGACCACCAGGCATATTCCCATACGCGCTCAAAACGACGCACGGCCAGCGGCTGGATCCGGTCCTGAGGGACATCCAGCGTCGACACCAAGATCAGCGCATGGGGCAAGCGCTCAACCAGCAGACGGACCGCCTCCACCGCCTGCGCCACGAGCGCCTCGCCGGCTTCACAGGTCGCGCATGGCGCAAACAGCGCATGGCCATCCAACGCCACGAGAACCACATCGGGTTGTTCCCGGTATAGCGCAGATTCAGCGTCCAGCGCAGCAGCCTGCCACGCATTAAATCCAGGCGGATACCACACATGCCCTGCCCGACTAAGCCGCTGAGCCAGGATTTCACTCGTCGTATTTGAAAGGAGACCTATTTTCATGATCATTTTACCGCGTATGCTTATGTGTAAGTATAGAGACAAAAAGGAGGCAAGACAATGCCCTTTTCACGATTTCTTTTGCGGGGCCTGATCTTTCCCTAAAAAATGTCTTTTTGTCCTTGTTTTCACCTGACAAATGAATTACTATTTTCTCACATTTTGGAGGTACATAGACTATGAACAAAAAAATGATTCTTTCTTACGCTGCTGTGGCAGCTGTTTCTCAGTGGACGTTTGCGGCAGAAACTGCAAAGTCTGATGTGAAGGTTGACGAATCAAATTACAATGCGGTTGTTAAAGAATCGCAGGAAGAGCTGGGCCGGTGGTATGTCAGCCCGAGCGTAGGCGTCATGGTCATGGATGGTAACTCAGGAAATGTCCCACCTTTTTTCAACCTGAGCTTAGGTTATGACCTGACGGATTATGTTTCGCTCGAAGCGGGCATGCTCTATTCGCCCCACGCGACGCCTAAAGTCGGCGGCGGCAATGACCAGCTCTTCGGGCCCAGCGCGGACGTGCTCTTCCACTTGCTCGGCCGTGAGTCCCGTTTTGATCCGTATCTGACGTTAGGCGCAGCGTATTGGTATTCCGGCGCAAACGTTTTCGGCGATGAAGCGCGCAACCACACAATGGTCACCCCGCGTATCGGTCTCGGCATGGGTTATCGTCTGACCGACAACTGGACCATCCGTGCACAGGCTAAGACCGGCATGCAAATCCAGGAGAGCGATCTGGGCGG
>CAZMLC010000081.1:2222-8207 GCA_964567125.1 uncultured Akkermansia sp. | reverse complement strand
GCGAAGAACCCGAACGTCACTGTCTCGGTGGAAGGCCATGCGGACCGCCGCCACAAATCCAGCGCGAAGTACAATCAGAACCTTTCTGAGCGTCGCGCGGAAGTGGTCAAGGGCTACATCGCCAATACCGGCGTTGACGCTGCTAAGCTGAGCGCCATCGGCTATGGTTTCTCCCGTCCGAAAGTAACCCCGGACCTCGATAAGGGCAATCCTGAAAATCGTCGCGTGGATATCTTCATCCGCGGCGTGGGTGACGAAGCAAGCCGCAACGAACTGCGCAAGAACTAATCGCCGCAGTATCGTAAGGAGCCAAAAAGACCTGACTCGCAAGTCAGGTCTTTTTTTGTTTGCATGATTGGATCGTGTACCATCGCGCGGTGACGAAGGATACCTTCCCGCAATCCCAGTACGATATTCCTGGGATCTTCCCCAAAAAATAGAGGAGGCCAGTCTAACCGGACTCCTCTATCGTTCACCCGATACGGCCTGGCATTACGCGAAGCGTCCCATTGCCGCGAATTTCGCGTAGCGCGCATCCACCAGCTCGGTCAATCCGATCTTCTTGAGCGCGACGATTTCAGCGACAATCGCCTGCTTGACCGCTTCGACCGCCTGCTTTTTATCCGTATGCGCGCCGCCCTTGGGCTCCGGGATGATGGCGTCAATCACGCCAAGGCCCTTTAGCGACTCCGCCGTGATCTTGAGCGCTTCCGCAGCCAGCGAGGCCTTGGTTCCATCGCGCCAGAGAATCGAGGCGCACCCTTCCGGAGAGATCACGGAGTAGACCGCGTTCTGCAGCATGAGGATCCGATCGCCCACGGCAATACCTAAGGCGCCGCCGCTGCCACCTTCACCCGTAATCACGACGACCATCGGCGTCTTCAGCGTGGACATGAATTCGAGATTGTGCGCAATGGCTTCAGCCTGACCGCGCGCCTCGGCTTCGCTGCCGGGATAAGCTCCCGGAGTATCCACGAGCGACACGACCGGCAGTTTGTACTTTGCCGCCAGCGTCATCAGACGCTTCGCCTTGCGATACCCTTCGGGACTTGCCATACCGAAGTTAGCCTCAATATTCTCCTCCACGCCGCGTCCCTTGCGGTGGCCGATCAGCATGACCTTTTGTCCGCCGATCGTCGCAAAACCGCCGATCATGCCGCGGTCGTCACCGAAGAGGCGATCCCCGTGCAGTTCCACGAAATCCTCGCACATCAGCGCGATATAATCCGCAATATTCGGACGCTCCGCATGACGCGCAATCTGTACAATATCCCACGGCGTCAGAGCCGCTTTGGCCGCTGGCTTCACAGCGGGTTTTTTGACCGCTGCCTTCGTCTTTGCTGCTGTCTTCTTTGCCATAGTTAAATCCTATCCCTCAGAATGTTAAATGACTCAATCACGCATTAGCAACCGGCATAACGCAGGACCTTCGCGATGAATGCCTTCAGCTCCTTGCGTTGAACAATGTGGTCAATGAACCCGTGCGACAGCGTATACTCCGCAGTCTGGAAATCATCCGGCAGCTTCTGCTTGATCGTCTGTTCGATCACGCGACGGCCCGCAAACCCGATCAGCGCCTTCGGCTCAGCGATATTCAGATCGCCGACCATGGCGTAGCTGGCGGAAACACCGCCCGTTGTCGGGTCGGTCAACAGCGCGATGTAGGGCAAGCCCGCTTCTTTCAGACGCGCAATCGCAGCGCAGGTCTTAGCCATCTGCATCAGCGAAATAATGCCTTCGTGCATGCGTGCACCGCCCGACGCAGTGGCGATAATCAGCGGACGCTTCAGCTCCAGCGCCTTCTCCGCAGCCAGCAAAATACGCTCGCCCGTGCCGCTGCCCAAGCTTCCGCCCAGAAATTTGAAATCCATGACGCCCAGCACCACGGGGATCTTTTCAATGGTCGCCGTACCCGTCAGTACCGACTCACCCACGCCCGTCTTCTGGACCGCAGCCTGCGCCTTGTTGCGATAGGTCTCTCCGCTCGGGTCCTTGAAACTCAGCGGATCGTTAAAGCTCACTGCGGCATCCAACTCCGTGAAACTGCCTGCATCGGTCAATAAGGCAACGCGCTCACGACATCCCAGGCGATCGTGGAAATTGCACCGCGGACAGACTTTATCCGCGGCTTTCCATGCAGCCTTTTCAATGTATGCCTTGCAGGATGGGCAGACGGTCCAAACCGCCTCGGTGGGTACGCGCAACGGCGTCTCAGTCGCTTTCTCAAACCAAGCCATATTCGTTTCTCCTTACTATCCTTTTGCCTTTGTGCCATCGACACGCTCAGCGTCCTGACACATCAATCAAAACACCACACAAATTTACACCGCCGTCGCGATAATACGGTTTTTATCGTTCAACCGCACGATACGCGGCGCGTGGGATTTGCACTCAGCCGCATCAAGATGACACCACGTCATCACAATGAGACGATCGCCCACGGAACCCTTGTACGCGGCCGCCCCGTTGAGACAGCAGACGCCGCTTCCACGCGGACCCCGGATCGCATACGTCTCCAGACGCTTGCCATTGTCGAGGTTCGCAATGAGCAGTTTTTCGAAATTCACAATGCCAACCGCATCCATCAGATCTTCATCGATGGTGAGGCTGCCCTCATACTCCTTGTTCGCCTCGGTCACGCGGATATGATGAAGTTTGGCTTTGAGTAGTGTGCACATCATACGATCACTTCTTTTTCCTGCGATATCCGGTTTCCCCTGCGCGGGGAACTCCGGAACGTAATCGCTTATTCCGCACCGCACCGTTCACGAACGAGCTCGGCCGTGATGGTGATCTTCTTGCACGCTGTATTGCCCGGCGCGGTGTACATGATCTCCATCATGAACGCCTCCATCACCGCACGCAATCCACGCGCGCCCGTCTTACGTTTCATCGCCAGCTGTGCCATGGCACGCAATGCCGCATCCTCAAACGTCAGCTCAATGCCTTCCATCGCAAGCAGTTTCTGATACTGACGAACAAGACAATTCTTAGGCTCGGTCAAGACCCGCATCAAATCATCTTCGGTCATTTCCGCCATGGAGGCGATCACCGGCAGACGTCCGACAAACTCGGGAATCAATCCGAAACGGATCAAATCCTCAGGCTGCACCTCCAACGCCTGCTGCGTTGTGCTGGATGCTTCGGCTGCTTTTCCCTTGTGAGCTACTTCCTTGTAACCAATCACACGCCGTCCTTCGCGCTGCTTGATTATCGACTCCAAGCCCACGAAGGCCCCGCCGCAGATAAAGAGGATGTTGCGCGTATTGATCTTCAAATACTCTTGCTGAGGATGCTTGCGTCCCCCTTGCGGCGGCACACGCGACTCCGTACCCTCCAGAATCTTCAGCAGCGCCTGCTGCACACCCTCACCGGAAACATCGCGCGTAATGGAAACATTCTCCGTCTTGCGTGCGATTTTGTCAATCTCATCGACATAGACAATGCCGCGCTCCGCGCGCGCAATGTCGCCATCCGCGGCCTGGATCAGATAGAGCAGGATGTTCTCGACATCCTCGCCGACATAACCGGCCTCGGTTAGCGTCGTGGCATCTGCGATTGCGAAGGGCACATCCAGCATCTTCGCCAGCGTACGCGCAAAGAGCGTCTTCCCGCATCCTGTCGGTCCGATCATCAGGATGTTGCTCTTTTCAATCTCGACATCCGCAAAGGCATCTTCATGCTTCGCAGACTTCTGCGTCAACCGCTTGTAGTGGTTGTGCACCGCCACGGAGAGCATCTTCTTGGTCTGATCGTGTCCGATCACATATTGATCCAAAAACGCCTTGATCTCCGTCGGTTTAGGCACGTTCAGCTTCGGCAGGGCCGCGGCAGCCTTCGCTGCGCGCGCTTCCGTGGCTTTCGGACCCAATTTTTCGTTGATCAATTCGCTACAGACGTTCACGCAGTCAAAGCAAATATTGGCTTCAGGCCCTGGAATAATCCCGCCGCACTCGTCTTCGCCCCGCCCGCAAAATGAACAGGTCAGTTTATTGTTGCGCTTCGCCATCCACTATTTCTCCAACGTGCGCTTCGTCAACACTTCATCGACCAGCCCATAGGCCTTGGCCTCTTCCGCTGACATGAAATAATCGCGTTCCGTATCCGCCGTCAAGGTTTCAACGCTCTTGCCCGTATGGAACGAGAGGATCTCGTTCAGGCGGTCTTTCAGACGCAAAATTTCCTTGGCCGCGATGCTGATGTCCGTCGCCTTGCCTTCAGCGCCGCCCCAGGGCTGATGGATCATGATGCGCGCATTCGGCAAGGAGAAGCGTTTCCCCTTGGCTCCCGCAGCCAGCAGGACAGCGCCCATGCTGGCGGCCTGCCCCACGCAATACGTGGCCACATCGCACGTCAGATAGCGCATCGTGTCGTAAATGGCCAGACCGGCGGTCACCGACCCTCCGGGCGAATTGATGTAGACCGAAATATCCTTCGTCGCATCCTGCGATTGCAGAAACAGCAACTGCGCAATGATCAGGTTGCTGATTTCATCGTTGATACCCGACCCGATAAAAATAATCCGGTCGAGCAGCAAGCGCGAGTAGATATCATAGGAACGCTCCCCGCGGCCGGTCTGTTCGACGACCATCGGGATCAGCATTGAACTGTTCGGGCTCATGCCAAACTCTCCACAATTGCTTTGAGCGTCTTCTGATCGCGGATCTGCTTCCGCAATTCATCCATCCGCCCATTCTTTTCGACTCGCGCGCGCAGCTGCGGCGCTGTCATGCGGTACTCCGTTGCAGCCTCGGCGATCCAAGCATCCACATCGGCATCCGCAATATCGATCTTCTTCTCATCCGCAATCGCGCCCAGAATGTAGCGCAACCGCAACTGGCGCTTGGCGCTCGTCGTGGCGTTTTCAATGATCTCCGCACGATTGCGCTCCAGATCTTCCGGCTTCACGCCCTGACGCTGCGCATCCGCCGCCATGCGTTCAAGCGTGGCTGTCACTTCATCCGCAACCTGCGATTCCGGCAACTCAAAATCAGCATCCTTCAGCAACGCCTCGATCACCGCGCCTTCACGGCGACGCATTTCGCCGGCCTGCTTGTTGTTGAGCAGGGAAGCCTTGGACTGCTCGCAGAGCTTGTCCATATTCTCGACCTTCATCTGCTGGCACAGTTCTTCGTCGTTCAGCAGACGGCGTGAGCGGATCGTCTTCATCGCGAGGGTATAGACCGCAGCCTTGCCCTTCAGCTCTTCCGGCAGATACTCGCCCTCAAAGGTGAACTCGATCTCTTTGTTCTCGCCGGCTTTCATGCCGATCAGGGCCTTGACCAGCTCGGGCAGGAAGCGATCCTCGTCCAGCTGCGTCCAGTAATCCTTGGCCGATGAGATCGACTTGGCCGAAGCCAGGATTTCCACAATCGGCTGGCCCGCGATCTTACCTTCGAAATCCACGCAGACCATGTCTTTCGACTGCGCCGCGTAATCCGCGGCAGCTTCTTCAAACTTGGCATACGCTTCGCGGATGCGCTCGACATGCGCGCCGACCTCTTCATCCGTCACCGAAGGCGTCTCCGCCTGGACCGGCAACTTCGCATAGTTCGGCACCGTGAAGGTCGGCTCGATATCCAGCTCGAATACAGCGGTCATCCCGGATTCCGGCGAAAAACGGACGTCCTCGATATTCACCAGATTCACCAGCTTGATCTGCTCCTGCTCAACAGCTTTCTTATACAAAGTGCGCAGCACACGCGAGTTCACCTCTTCGTTGATCTCCTTTGTGTAAACGCGCTTGACCATCTCAACAGGAACTTTGCCAGGACGAAATCCAGGAACCCGCCCATTCTTGACAAATGCACTTACGACTTGATCATAATCCCCACGCGTCTCGTCTGCTTCGGCCTTCACGGTCATCTTGAGACGACATGGATTCACATTCAACGTATCAATTTTCATCCTTGCTTCCTTTTCAAAAAAATGAGGTATCAGTATAGCATACCCCCTCGATTGTTTCTATTAGAATCGCGAGACGGG
>CAZMLC010000081.1:0-2122 GCA_964567125.1 uncultured Akkermansia sp. | reverse complement strand
TCGGTCAGCTGGCGGTCCAGACAGAGCTCCATATTGCCCGTACCTTTGAACTCTTCAAAAATCACCTCGTCCATGCGGCTGCCCGTATCGACCAGCGCCGTAGCGATGATTGTCAGACTGCCGCCGTTTTCGATGTTACGCGCCGCGCCGAAGAACCGTTTCGGCTTATGCAGCGCATTGGCATCGACACCGCCGGAGAGAATCTTGCCGCTGTTCGGCTGCACCGTGTTGTAGGCGCGCGCCAGACGCGTGATGCTGTCGAGCAGGATGATCACATCTTTGCCGTTTTCGACCTGACGCTTGGCCACTTCGATCACCATTTCCGCGACCTGGACGTGACGCTCCGGCGCTTCATCAAACGTTGAGGAGAGCACCTGCGCCTTGGTATTGCGCTGCATGTCCGTCACTTCCTCGGGACGTTCATCAATCAGCAAAATAAAGAGCACGGCATCCGGATGGTTGGCTGAAATCGCATTCGCGACCTTCTGCAGCAACACCGTCTTACCGGTCCGTGGCGGCGCCACGATCAAACCGCGCTGTCCAAACCCAATCGGCGTAAAGAGGTCCATCACGCGCGTTGAAATCTCTTCCGGCTTGGTCTCCAGCTGAATGCGGCGATCCGGGAAGAGCGGCGTCAGGTTTTCAAAATAGACCGTACGCCGCGCCTCAACCGGCGGCTTGCCGTTCATAGTATCCACGCGGCCCAAAGCGAAAAAGCGCTCCTTCTCCTTCGGATCGCGGACCGGGCCCTCGATCACGTCGCCTGTACGCAAGCCAAAACGTCGGACCTGCGACGGCGAGACGTAGACATCTTCCGGGCACTGGAGATAGTTGCTCTTGGGCGAGCGCAAAAATCCATACCCGTCGGGCAGAATCTCCAAAACGCCACTCGTAATCACAGTGCCGCCGCGCCGCAAATAGCTGCGGATAATCTCAAAGATGATGTCGTGCTTGCGCGAATTGGTCAGATCCTCAGGATTGAGATGAGGAATCAGCGCAAACAGCGATGCCACATCCATTTTCTGAAGCTCGGTCAGGTAGAGATCCGGCAGCTTTTCAACGATCGGCGCTTCCACGACATGGTCATCGCCACCCTGGGACTCCAAGGGCTCAACCGGTGCATTATCAACCGACTGCGCTGGCGGTTCTGGCAGCGGCTCATAATCGCCCATCCCTTGCGGAAGGCGCATCTGCTTGCCTTGCTGAGGCCGACGCTGATGCTGATTATTCCGGCCATGGTGCGGCTTCTGCGGACGTTGCCGGCTGCCACCGCCGCCCGAGGGTGAATGGCGTCCACCGCCGCCACTTGAATCGCGCGACGGGGAAGTCGCAGCCTGGTTCGCAGGCGCAAGCTGAACATGCTCAGCAGGTTTCTGGACTGGCGTCACCGCCTCGGCCCGGTCAGCAGAAGGTTTAGCCGTTGGTTTTGCGGTGAACCGCGCCCCCCAACGACTCGGAGGGATGACGGGCGTTACGGAACTGGCAGGTTGCTGAGCCTGCGGCTGCACGTTATCTGAACCCTCTTGTTCTGTACTCATTCGGATTTCTCCACGAGAAGTCGATAGACGCGCTCGACCTCTTCAGCCAGCATCTCCTGGCTCGAATTATTAATAATCACATGGTGCGACCGCGCGGCTTTTTCCGCTACGGGCATCTGTGCACAAATACGTTGATGGGCCTGTTCAACGGAAAACCCACGCAACCGCACCAGCCGATCAATTTGAACGGACTGATCCGCTACGACGCAAACAATCTGATCCCATTCGTCGTGCCATCCGCACTCGAACAACAGCGGGATCAGGACAGCCCTGAGCTGAACCGCATCGCGACGCGACGCAGACACAGCGGGCGCATCCAACCAACGGCTTATCTCCGCACGCACGAGCGGATGCACAATTGCCTGTAGATCCGCACGCGCCTGCGCATCGCTGAAAACCAGCGCAGCAAGGCGCGTCCGATCAATGGCACCCATACTGTCAACAACCTCGGAGCCGAACCTTTTTTGAATAGGAAGAACAGCTGCGCCACCCGAGGCTTCAAGCTGATGAACAACGACATCAGCGTCTAAAACATCAACGCCGAGCTGTTGAAAAAGATGACCGACTAGACTTTTTCCACAGGC
>CAZMLC010000080.1:0-11931 GCA_964567125.1 uncultured Akkermansia sp. | reverse complement strand
TTATGGACAATCTGGTTTCATGGCAACTCAAAGATGAATTTCGTGTGCTGCAAGCGGAACTGATTCATTCGTGGATTAATCCTCGATCACGATGCGGAAGCCGACCTCCGCAACGCCCTGCCAGGCTTCGTACGCGAAGCGCACGGATGCCGCTGCATCGCAGGGCCGTGTGGCCCATGAGCCGCCGCGGGCGACCTTCTTGGTTGCAGGATTCAGCGTTTCGGATTTTTCCGTGTAGGGATAGGGACGATAGTCGGACTGTGTCCACTCATTGACGTTCCCGATCATGTCATAGAGTCCCCAGGGATTCGCCTCTGTTTGCGCGACGTAGTCAACCACAAACCAGTTGTCAGTGAAGCGCGCGTCGTAGAGCGGATAATTCATCTCGCGCTTATAGGGTCTGCGTTTATGAATCTTTGAACCGCCGTCCCAGGAGACATATGTGTTTTGCAGCGCGGCATCGGCCAGATTCGCATAGGGACTGAAGTTCGTGTCAGAGGTCCCATAGAAGAAGGGTGTTGCTGTGCCTGCACGTGCAGCATATTCCCACTGCGCTTCGGTGGGGAGTTTCGCCTGGACGCCGTATGTCGTCGCAAACCAGGCGCAGAATTTTTGCGCCTGATTCCAGCTGACGCGGATGACCGGCTGATCGGGATGGTTCGCGATATAGCCGGGTACGGCATGATCCTTGCCATGTTCATCCAGATAACGCGAGTCGTGTTCAGGATCGAAGAGGGCGTACTCTTTATTGCGGATCTCGGTGGTGCACATCCAGAAGGGCTTGGTGATTTGAACAGCTGCGCGGGGCTGTTCATCCGCAGGACGCGTCGGGTCGCCGCCCATGATGAACGCACCTGCGGGGATGCGGACAAAGACTAGTTTCTGTGTCGGGTTCAACTGTATTTCGCGGGTGTAGGGCGTGGCAGCCCGCTGGGCTGCCACAGCCTGTTCGGTGGCAAGCGGAAACCCTTTCACGGTGACGATCTGTTGCGTGTTGATCGTTTCCAATGGCGGAGGGATAAAGACGATGTTTGTCGCGGTGAGTTGCGCTTTTGCTGTTGCGAACTCCGCTTCCGCATCGAGGTCAATATTGGCAAAGGCCTTGGTCAGTTCCGTGCGCCGCTTGGCTTGGTCGCAGCCGTTCCAATTCGGAGGATCCCACGTGCCGCGCCAGGGGCAGTTGAGGTCGACCCACGTGGCCATACGGTCGTAGAATTCGGCATCGGGCTGGACCTGGTGATGGCCTTTGCGCAACATCTGGAAGAGCGGCGAGGTGGAGACGTGCCAATCCATGGGCGGATAGATCGGCAGTTCACTTTCAGGACCCGGACGCCGCACATAGGGCTGAATGGCGTCATAGGCGTTTTCCGCCGTGTCCATCTTGCGCAGGTGTTCGCGGGTGTGGCAGCCGCTGCAGTAGCGCTGAACAGAGGGCCAGACATCGAGCGCGAAGGTAAAGGCGCGCGCAGGTCCGCGCCACGGCTGGATCGTCTGGGGTTTCTTTCGGTCTGCCACGGTCATGCGCGTGGGCACGGCATAGCGGTTATCCTCGTGGCAGCCGTTGCAGCTGACACGCTCGCCAGGCATGCCGACGAACCAGGAGCGCATGATCTGGAGCGCCGCGCCATTGCTGTCGAGCGGCTGGACCGCGAGGTTAACATTCGCGGGCGCAGTGAAACAGACAGAGCCATCATCCTCGATGTCGACGGTGCCCAGGATACGTTTGATGTCCCAGCCTGATTCGACGCCTTTACGTCCGACCGAGTCATGACCGCCGGATTTCATGTAGCAGAAGTGGTAGCTGAAGATCCGCAACTTTTTCACGGTGCCGCGCGGCACCTGTGCAAGGCCGGGGCCGTTGTAGATATCCGCGACATGGATCGTGGCGGTTTTGGATTCCGGCTTGATTCGGTCTGGAATCACGCGCGGCTGCTTGCGCGGTTTGACGAGCAGCGGATGGAGGATCGCGCTATCGCTGTATTCTTTGATCAGGGTGATGTTGTCGAACACATCCGCGAGGTAGAGTCCCCAGAGCCCATTCTTCTGGCGCGCGGTGACGAGGAAGAACGCTTCGCTGAGCGGACAGGGATAGACGAAATAGGGGCGTCCGCGTTCGTGCTGATTGTCAGTCTGGCCATCGCAGACATCAGCCTCGACCCATTCACCGTATCCGGGGATCTCTTGCAACATGCCGGTCTTTTCAGGCGGCATGCGCTGCGTCTGGATGCGGATGTTTTCATTTTCCTTACCCCACTCTTTTCCCGTCAGGAGCGGCTTAAACGGATAGGCGGTTCCGCGGCTCGGATCGAGCAGGACCAGACGTCCGATTTCAGGAACGTTGTGGTGGCCGCTGACAATGCCGACGAGTTTGGTGGATTCAGGGATCTGGCGGACCTGCAGCAGCGTGCTCGGGAAATAGGAACCCGAGCCCCAGAGAAGCGTCTGCGAGGTTCCATCCGGATTCATGGTCATCAGCACGCGCGAATAGTAGTGGGGCAGATCGCAATATTCCCAGCGGGTGTAGAGTACGCGGCCATCCTGCATGAAGGAGGGGGTGTAATCGCTGTCCTGATCAAAGGTCAGTTGCCGGACTTTGTTGTGTGTGGCATCGACCTGATAAACCTGCGCCATGGGGCGGCTGCCGCCCTCGCACGGAAGGCCTTGGTAGGAGGCTGTTGACAGCATGATGTAGCGGCCGTCAGGCATGGCGACGCCGTCGAACCAGTCGACATCAGGATAGCCTGTGGGCGAGACGCAACGCGGTTCGGCGTGCGCATCGAGCTGGAGTTCATAGACCGCAAAGCGGTTGGTCGCGTCGATGCCGGTATAGGAGACGGTCCGAGCGTCGCAACTCAGTTGCAGATCGCGGATCGGCGGGCCGTCAAAGGTACGGATGATGCGCTCTTTTTGTGTGCCGCGCAGATCCGAGAGTTCAACGATCTGGCTTTTCCATCCGGTTTTGCGGATCGTGACATGGGTGTGACTGTTCAGACTGATCGAGCCCCAATCCTTGGGCGAAGCGCCGCGTGCATGTGTGCCGAGCAGGCGACGGACATAGACGATACGATCTTCGTCGAGTAGCGGATTAGAGAGCATGGCGCTGCGGATCGCGCGGATGAGCGCTTCTGCGCGATCCAGGTCAGCCTCGGACGCGGTCCGGGGCAGGTGTTTCAGCCATGCTTCTTCTGCGCGATAGCGGGCGAGCGCGTGACGGGCTGTCGCCGCATCGTAGCGATTGGTGGAGTAGGTGTTCGCAAGCGCGCGGATGCAACGGTCAACCGCATCAGGGCGAATGAGGTACACGGCTTCGCGGATGGCTATCAATCGGCGTTCCGATTCGGAGAGAACGTGAACCGCAGCGGTTCGATTCGTTGTGGTTGCTGCGGGCTTACGGGAGGTGGGCACAGCAACAGGAGTCTGCTGCGCATGTGCCGCGCTGAAGCTAATCAAAAGAAAGAACAGTGCAAACGTTTTCATGTTGAAGGCCTCATTGCGGGCATGTTACAAAGCGAGCCACGCGCGGGAAGCCGTTTCCTTCCCGCGCGCGTGTAACTCAATATCCGTCGGTCGCCGGTGCACCGTCGAGGATCTTATCGGCCGAACCGACGCCGAGCCGGTCCACGCCCATCTGCGCGAACATCACGGCGCGATTCCAGTCGCGGATGCCGCCGGAGGGTTTCACCTTGGCGCGTCCCTTGCAGGTTTTGAGCATCACTTCGACCTGTTCCACGGTGGCGCCATCGCCGTTGAATCCGGTGGAGGTCTTGACGAAGTCAGCGCCGGCCTGAATCGACAGTTCGCACGCCTTGGCAACCTGTTCCAACGTCAGCAGGCAGGATTCCTGGATGACCTTGACGATGATTCCCTTCGGTTTCGCCACAGCGACGACCGCCTTGATGTCGCGGAGCACCCAGTCATAGTCACCGGAGAGGAACTTGCCGATATTCATGACCATGTCGAGTTCATTCGCGCCATCCTCGATGGCCAGCTTGGCTTCCAGCGCCTTGACTTCCGGACGGCTCGCGCCATGCGGGAAGCCGATCACGACAGCAATCGTCGTGCCGGAGCCCTTCACAAGCGAGGCGGCCAAGGCCGTGTCGCTCGGACGGACGCAGAGGTCGCCCACGCCGCGCTCGATGCACATCTTCGCGTTTTTACGGATATCGTCATCCGTCATGGCGGGCTTCAGCACCGCATGATCCATCATTTTGGCAATCTGTTCTTTTGTGAAGCTCATGATTTTTCTCCTGAAAATAGTGTCAGTAAGTTGGGAAGTGTCAATAAGTGTCAGTGAGTTGGAGAGTGGCAATAAGTCTGGGAAGTGCTAGGTTTTCTTTTCGTTTTCACGCGCTGTTCGTTGCACAGTAGTAAAAATCCGTAACAACTCATCTGCCTCCAGGGCTAGAGGATGAAATCGGTTTTTTATATCGCTTGAAATACAGTTCAGCCTATTAATGAATTTCAACCAGAACAGGCTTTCTTTGTTTTCTTTAACAACGACAGAAATTTTATGAATAAAATCCGCACGAGATTCTGGATGATTGGCTTCGCTATAGTTTGCGCCCATTGAGGTTGATGATTTCGCTAATTGAAAAACAACAATCTTCAACACCTCCAATTGAGGCAGCATAGCCAATGCATTAACAACATCGGCGGCAAACACGAGCACGCGTTCTTCCAGTTCCTCCTTAAATTGCTGATTCGTTTTCATGAAGACTTACTTGCACTTCTAAGACTTATTGACACTTCCAAACTTACTGACACTCTCGCCCTGTTTACAGGGCTAACCGTCCGCCAGAGATGTTGAGTGACTGAGCGGTGATGTAGTTCGAAGCGGAGGAGCAGAGGTAGACGGTGGTGTCGACCACGTCTTCAATACTGGCCAGACGTCCGAGCGGGATCTTGGCGGAGAATTTCTTCACCACTTCGTTGCGCTCCTGCTTCATATTCTCGATGTAGTTCGCGGACATGAATGTCCAAACGCCGGTGTTATCCGTGACGCCCGGGCAGACGCAGTTCACTTGGATGTTATCCTTGGCGAACTCAAACGCCGTAGCTTGCGTGAATGCAATGATCGCGCCTTTGGCTGCGCTGTAGTGACTCAGAAGGGCGGAGCCGTTCTTGCCCGACTGCGACGAGAAGTTCACGATCTTGCCGTATTTGCGCGCCTTCATCATGGGCACCACGTGCTTGACGAAGAAGAAGGTGCCTTTGCAGTTGACGGCGAAGACGAAATCCCATTCCTTCTCGGTGATCTCTTCAACCGGATTCTGGCCCGCGATGCCGGCCACGTTGACGAGGATATCGACGACGTTGTTAAAGCGTGCGGCCGCGGCTGCGACAACCGCCTTGACCTGTTCTTCGTTCGTGACATCGGCGGCGAGTCCGGCGGCATCGTATCCCGCCTGCTTGAGCGCGGTGACGGTTGCGTCCACGGTCTCCTGCTTCAGATCCGTGATGAAAACGCGGGCTCCGCATTGTGCCAGACCTTGTGCGACCCCTTTCCCGAGTGCGCCAGCCGCACCGGTGATGAGTGCTGTCTTTCCTTTGAAATCAAGAAAGTTATTCATGCTCTTTATTCCTTGTTTGTTTTATTCGACGTCGATGACGGACATCGTCTGTTCCGGGATCGCCGTGTGCGGCCCAAAGGTCAGGTTGATGTTCGAGACGTAAACGGTGTTGTTCAGACGGATACATTCGGAGGGCGAAACCAGCTTGCCGTTGGCTCCGGCATTCGGAGCGTTTTTAGCAACGATGGTGGTTTTGCCTGTGGCGGTGTCAATGCGCACGATCGCGTTGCCGATAAAGTCCGCACTCCAGAGTGAACCTTGGTTGTCATACTGCAGCCCGTCAAGGCTTTCAACGCCTGCATCCTTGCATACGGCGAAGGGTTCAAAGGACTTTACGATACGGTTCTGATCAAAGGTGAAGCGCCAAAGCGTGACGTCGCCGAAATTGCAGACATAGACGTTGCCGGCCTGATCCGCGGCAATACCGTTTGCACCGATCGTATATTTGCCGGTGGTCGTGAAGGTGCCGATGCAGTGCGGGTCCTTCGGACCGGCCTGGACGACGACGGGTTTCTCCGCCGAGAGTTCCGCCAGCTTGAAACGATAGATGCCGCTGGTGAAGGGCTCTTTCGTGCCGAAGTTGGTGTCCGCGATATAGAGTTCATCGCCAAACGTGGTGATGCCGTTGGCCTCATTGATCCCGACTGCGACGGTTTCAACGCGCAGCGCCTTCTTGTTCTGCATGACTACGCGCAGAATGCGTGAGAGGCCGAGACCCTTACCGCCGAAATTCTGATTGTCATTCACGTAGAGGTTGCCGTCCTGCGCAAAGACGATACCGAGCGCGGTTACCACGCCTGTCTTGGGATGCACGGGCAGGGTCACCACCTCTTCGAGCTGCTGATTGCGCGCAATCCTGACGATCGTGGAGGGCTTGCCTGCGATCATGTTGTTCATGTTCACATAGACGTCGCCGTCGTGGATGCACATGCCGTCTGGATTGGTGTATTTTCCGGTCAGCGTAAAGGCCAGCTTGGGCGTTTTAAGCGCGGACGTTGAACAGAGGTTCAGGCCGCAGCAGCCGGCGAGTCCGAGCGCTGTTGCGAGTACGAACGCGAGTGTGCGTGTTGTCTGCATGATCGTATCCTTTTGTTTCGTGTTAGTGCATCATCATGCCGCCGGTCAGATCCAGCGTGGCGCCAGTCATGTAGGCTGCGGCATCGGATGCGAGAAAAACCGTGGCATTCGCGATATCTTCGGGTTCGGCAATGCGGTTGATCGGAATGCGCGAGAGATAGAAATCGAGTTTGGCCGCGAGCTTGTCAGCGACCATCTCCGTCTTCACCAGTCCGGGGGCGATGGCATTGACGGTGATGCCGTGTTTGCCTACCTCGCGGGCCAGCGCACGCGTCATGGAGATCATGGCGCCTTTGCTGGAGTCGTAGGGCAGATGTCCGGACGTTGAACCCAGAAACGCCGCCTGCGAAGCGATATTGACGATCGTGCCGCGCATGCTGGCCGCGAGCAGGCGCCGGATGTGCTCTTTGCTCGCAACGAAGCAGCCGGTCACATTGACGCGAAAGGTCTTTTCCCACTCCTCCACCGAGTAACTTTGAAGCGGTCCGCCCGGACAGTAAGCCGCGTTGTTCACGAGGATATCCACGGGTGCACCCCAGCGCGCTTCGAGTGCATCAAAGAGCGCGACGATGTCAGCTTCGATTTCGAGATTGCCCTTGATAGCAACAGCATCCACGCCGAAGTCGCGGCGGATCGCTTCGGCCACGGCTTCCGCCTTTTCCGCGCTCGCGGAATAATTGACTCCGACGCGTACGCCTTCGGCCGCGAGACCGCGGCAGATCGCGGCGCCAATACCGCGCGAACCGCCGGTCACAAGGGCGATCTTGTTCTTTAAATTCAGATTCATTCGCTGTTCTCCCTGCTGTGCAGGCTTAGGCTTTGAGGACGACGCGCAAGGCTACGCCGCTTTTCATCAGCTCGATAGCCTGGTGGAACCCATCGAAGCCCAGCTGGTGCGTGATGATCTTTGCCGCGGGGAACGCCGGATCCCCGAGGATGCTCACCGCCTTGGTGACGTGTTCCGCGGTGGAGTCGCTGGTGCCGACGACGCGCAGTTCGCCATAGTGCAACAGACGGCTATCTATGGTAATCATTTTGCGGTCCGGTGGCAAGGAGGCAAAGAGGCAGACCGTGCCGCGTTTGCGCACGAGCCCAATCGCCTCTTCCTGCGGGGCAGCCGCGGGGGCTGCCACAATCACGACATCCGCGCCGTAGCCGTTGGTCATGGATTTCACGATGGCCGCGAGGTCTTCGGTGCCGGGATTGACGAGACGGTCAAAACCAAAGGAGCCACCCTGTGCGAGTCGCTCAGGATTGATTTCGGAGAGGATCACCTGTTTCGCGCCGTAGTGGCGCGCCACGAGGGCGTTCAGAATACCCATGGGGCCTGCACCCATCACGAGCACGGTGTCGCCCGGCTTGATCGCGCTGTTTTCGCACGAATTGACGGCGCAGCTGACCGGTTCAGCCAAGGCGGCGAAGAGGGGGTTGACGGTTGCCGGGACTTTGACCACGTGGCCGTTTTCAATCGCCTGGCGCGGGATGACCACGTACTCCGCCATGCCGCCGTTGTAGCCGAAGCCCATGGGCCGCACGTTGGCGCAGAGGTTGCGCCAGCCCTTCTGGCAGTAGGCGCAGGTGCCGCACGAGACGCTGGTGGCCATCACGATGCGTTCCCCGGCGCTGAAGCCCTCAGTCTGCGCATCTACAATGACGCCGGCGAACTCATGCCCCATCACGATGGGCGGTGTCATGCGCGGATTTCCCGAGAGGTAGGCTTTCATGTCTGAACCGCACACTGCGCAGGCATCGACCTTGACGAGCAGTTCGCCCTTGGCGCACACAGGCACGGCCATCGTCTCGACGCGAACATCCATCTTGCCGTGATAGACAACGGCACGCATTTCCGCTTGATTCATTGCAAAGACCTTTCGAAATACTTTCGCTTAAAATTCGATAAAGTTTCATTATCACAAATTTTGAGACAGAGTTCAACCGTTTTCAGCGATGAGGAGAGAGAATTCTAAAGGGAGGTGAAACGTGGAAATTCGAACATAGATGGAACGATGGAATACTGGAATATTGGCATGGTGAAACGTGAATTTGGAATGTGATAAAAGTTAGGCAAAACAAAAGTTTAACTTGAATAATGTCTGAAAAATAATTAGGATATTCCCGTTTCATAAAGAGGAAATCCAATGATTAACAGGCATATCGCTCCACATCTTAAGGAACTGGCCACCCAGTTTTCTGTTGTCACTTTGCTTGGGCCGCGCCAATCCGGGAAAACGACATTGGCCCAAAGTGTTTTTCCTGGCTATACCTATGTCAATCTTGAGCTTCCGAAATTTCGTCGACTTGCACAGTCGGATCCTGAGCTTTTTTTTAAACACTATCCTGCGCCTGTCATTATCGATGAAGTTCAGCATGTCCCGGAGTTGCTCAGCTTCATACAGGTTTTTTCCGATCAAAATAAACAAAAAGGCCTGTTCATTTTAACGGGGTCGCATCAGTCTAAATTGCGAGCGAGTATTGCGCAATCATTGGCGGGGCGCACCGCTCTTTTGACGCTCTTGCCTCTTTCCATTTCGGAATTGACCGAGGCTGGCTTTTCGTATGAGCGGGATGAGTATCTGTTCTCCGGTTTTCTGCCGCGCATCTTCGATGAAAACCTTCCACCTGAGCGTGTTCACGAAGCCTATTACCAGACCTATGTTGAACGCGATGTACGGCAACTCATCAATGTGAATAATCAGTCTGCGTTTGAGACCTTTATTAAGTTACTTGCGGGGCGCGTTGGGCAGATCGTTAATTTGCAGAGCATGGCCGGAGAGGTTGGTGTTTCAGCGACAACGCTAGCCTCCTGGCTCTCGGTTCTTGAGGCCAGTTTCATTATCTTCCGGTTGCCCTGTTACTACAACAACTTCGGCAAACGACTTGTGAAATCGCCCAAAATATTTTTTACAGATGTTGGTCTTGCGGCGCATCTTTTAGGAATTGAATCGTCGCGACAAGTCGCGCGTGATCCGCTGATTGGCGGACTTTTTGAGAATCTTGTTGTTCTTGAAGCGCTTAAAACGCGGTTTAACATGGGGAAACCCGCCAGTCTCTACTATTTCAGGGATAAAAATGGAATTGAAATCGACTTGATCCTTGATCGTAGTCGGAAACTCCATCTGATTGAGATTAAATCCGCCATGACACCGGATGCCTCGATGGCCAAGCATCTTTTAAAGATGCGCAGTCTTCTGCCTCAGACAGTGTCAACCACGGTGATTTACGCGGGGGGTGCGTTCCCTGGTAGCAAGGACTATTCGTTTGTAAACTTTAAGGAGACGGGCCCGCTCATTCGTGAAAGTAGCGTGGAGTAACAGGATCGTGAACGCAGATAGCGTGTGTCTCTTTGGAGACCTGTATCATACCATCCAATAATCTCACTATTCCTGTTCGTAAAGACTTCAGTTCTTTTCGCTTTGGATGTCGGTCTGCGCGCAGGACTCAAGGACAATGGCTGCAGGCGGCTTGTCTCCCCAGCGGAAACGGCTGAACGTGCTGTCCAACGGCGTGAAGCGATTGTTCTGGATGGAGAGGTTCTCCGTGGAGGTGACATGGATATTCGGCAACGGGGAGTTCAGGATCGCATTGTTGCGGATGGTGATATTCCGATGTGCGCCGCTGGGCGCCACAGCGCCATTGCCACCCCGGGCAATAACATCAATAGCGATTCCTTTGCAGTCCGTAATCTGATTGTCTGCGATCACCACGTCGCAGCTGCTGCCGGATTCAAGCCACCACCATTCAGGCGCAACCAGCACGGAGGACATCCAACAGCCTGTCAGACGATTACCGACGACCTGGCCGTTGCTGGCCTTGATCAGGATGCCGCGCGAGCGGTTGTAGCCGAAGTCGCAATCCTTGACCAGGAATCCGTTGCCTGTGCGGCGGGTGGAGCAGACGACAGAACCTCGTGGCAGTTCCACGGGTCGATCGAGGGTCAGACGCCAGCCTTCGGTGTTGGGTTTAGCCAGGCCATCCTTAGTGCCTTGATTCATCCGCTGGGCGAGGAGAAACGCCTGCTCCTCAGCTGTGACGTTGCCATCCGCGGCAATCGCAAGGACTTTCGCATCCTTGATCCGTTCACCGGTGTAGGAGACCAACTCGACATCTTTGGCGATGAGCGTGACGTGCTCAAGGTCGCGCAGCCGCAGATGACAGTGACGGCGCGGCGTGACGCGATAGCGCCCCGGTGCGATCACAATGCGTTTCTCGCCGGCAGCAAGCGCCTGGTCAATGAATCCCTGCAGATCGAAGGGAACGCCAGGTCCGTGAAAAATCGCGCGGCGGGATTCGGGGGCGGTCAAATGACAACCACTGAAAACAGACATGGAGACGAGGCTTGCTGCAACCAGAAGGACCATCCCGGCTATTTTAGTTCTGGCACTTTCCGTGCATACTGATCGCATGTTCATTTCTGTCGTTCTCCGTCTTCGTGATTAGCGTACGGTCATGACTGTTCCCTTGAGAATGACCAGTCGGACCTCGTTCGCCGTGTAAACGATCTGGACATCAGGCGGCAATCCTTCTGTCGCAAAACTTCCTGAGATGCCACCTGTCGCCGTGAGGATCGCGACGTTGACGGAGCGGCTGTAATCACCCTGGGTTGTCAGCTTGGCGCCTGCGGCGATCGTCACGGTATTTAGCACGGTCGTCTGCTCCGTCGCGGCACCATTGACCGCGACACTAAAGACGCTGTTGCTTGCCAATGAGAGGGATTGCACCACGCCACCATGACCCGAGAAGCGTGCGCCATTCATGATAGAGACAGCGGAGTTCAGGACTTTCCCCGTGATGCGCAATGCGCCGCCGTTGACGGTTGTTGGGCCGTGATAGGTGTTGTTTGTGCCGGAGAGCGTCCATGTGCCGCTGCCGTTTTTGACAAAGGATAACGGGCGCGTGGCCCCGGCATTATTGCCATTGTTGATCGAGCTCTCATCCGCAGTTCCTGAAAATTCATAATCGCTGTTCTGGTTCACGGTGACGACGGAAGCGCCCGCATCGGATTGTGAGAGTGTCAGGCGCCCATTTCCGGTTACATACGGCAACGTCAGGCTGGCGCGCACAAGATCAAAGACGGTGTTGGTGCCTGCTAAGGTTATACCGCCCGACAGCGTCAAGGTCCGCGTATCGCTGTATGCGGCCATCATGCTTCCATAGTTGGTGATGATCAGTCCGCCGTCGCAGATGATCGTGTTGGCATCGGCGTAGTATTTAATTTGTGCGGAATCCTTGACCATGCCGTTGATTGTCAAAACCCCCGTGCCGATATTCAGCGAACTTTGCTTGG
>CAZMLC010000079.1:0-12037 GCA_964567125.1 uncultured Akkermansia sp. | reverse complement strand
AGTGACTCTTAATCACTGGGTCCACGGTTCGAGTCCGTGCGCTCCTACCATTTTAGCCTCTGCAAGTATTTGCAGAGGCTTTTTATTTTTCCCTGCTGTGGGCCGGCGGCAATTGAAAACTGAGACGGGATAGCTCCTGGGGCGAGAGTACGCGGTTAAAGACAGCGACGCCATCGATCACGATCTGAGAACCTTCCGTCAGGGATTCCGAACCGAGTCCGAGCGCGCGGCCCAGCGTGAAGGGGGCTCCCTCGGGAATCGGATAGGTGATGGTTGTACCCACCTGCTGCCAGGTTTGATTTCGAAACGTGTAGAGTGCTGTCATCAGCGTGTCGCCAACGCCTAACGCAGCGGGTAATGGCAGCGTTGTACCGGGCATGACTTCGCATGTGCGGGTTTCCCCTTTTGCTGTGACTGTGACGCGGAAGCGTTCGGTGATTGGAGCGGGCGCGCTGCGGCCATAGGTGGCACGTCCTGCGGCTGCCTCAACATCGAGCCAATGTTCATACACGCCATTCGTACGCACAGAGTAGCCATTGTACTTGATCAGAAAGTGGCGATGAGCGTAAACGGCTGTTTTCCTGATAAATCCAGCGGACTTCCGTCAAAAGAAGAACGGGGGCACTCCGCGTAGAGATAACCTCTGTTGAACAGCATGCCGCATCCAAAGGGGCCGGAGGTGTCCACACATAGGGCGGATTCGGAATCCGTATACGGCCACGTTTTACGGCTGTAGCGGAGAGGGTCACCCATGCGCCGCAAGTAAACGGGAAATGCAGGCTGCTGTACCGTGCTGTGCGACCACCAGAGGCCTTGATTGTCGGGGTGACTGAATTCCCAGAAGGCGATCAAACCTTCGGTCTGTTTGACCGCGTCGCTGTTGGGGTTCGCCTGCACATTGCCGGTGCAGACGCAGAGCGCAAGGAAAAATTGGAAAATGCGATTCATGGCGTAGGTATGGTGTGTTTATGCTGTGCCCGATGGTTTAGCGTCTTGCTCGCGGAAAAGGGTGAGCAACGTGTTGCGACGTGCCGGATTCCAGATGAAGATCAGCGTCGAGGTGTCGGACGGAGGGCAGGGTAAAAGGGAGAGGCGGCCTGCGCTCCAGTCCAGATAACACCATCCCTCAGTCGTGAGAATTGCCCCCTTGACGCGATAAAGACTTTCGTCTGCCTGCTGAAAGCATGTGCGCAGTGCATCGGTATCCAGAGGTTTACTGAACGTCAGCGCTTCATTTTCGAAATGCGGATCACGACAGCGTTCGACGTCGGCATCCATCTGCGCACGATGGAGGGCTGTGCCGTCGCGCAGGAGAAGGTCCGTGCGGACATGACCATGGGTACAGCTGACGATCGTCGCCGTCGGGTTGATGCCTAAAAGCGTGGCATTCAGGTGAGTGAGCGTTTCTGTGGAATGAAGGTCGGTCTTGTTCAGCAGAATAAGATCCGCGCTTTCGACCTGATTGCGGATATTGGGCAGTACAAGCAGGAGCTTCGAAAATGTCGCGGGATCCACGACTGCAGTTACGCCAGCGATGTGAAAACGCTTATCGAGTTCGCTTTCATGGAGGAGACGACCCATTGAACGCGGATCCGTTATGCCGCTGGCTTCAATGATAACACCCTGCGGGTGCAGTCGTTCACCCGTCGACATGGGGATACCCTCTGCTGCATGGGAAAGGGCACTGATAAACTCCGTGATGCGGCAGCGGCAGAAGATGCTGCCGCCTGAAACAGTAAGGGCCGTTCCGCCTTCCCGCTCGATCTGATGGGTGTCGACATCGACAGAGGAGAACTCGTTGACGATGAAGATCAACCCTCGTGCGTTGGCATGGTGAGCCAGACGCCGTAGGACCGTGGTCTTCCCGGAACCGAGGAATCCGACAACAAGCCAGATGGGGAGCGTTTTCATGAGGCGTATGATGTGAGGAGCGTTTCGATCTGGTCGATGAGTGTTGTTGGATCTTCCTTGTTGGCGATCGCGCTGCGGAGCCGCGCAATCAGTGAGCGCGGATCGTTTTTCTGATTCACGGCTTGGCGGAGGCGTTTGATGAGGGTGGGCTGATCCGGAATGAGGGAGGAGAAGCAGAGCTCACCGTCTACGCAGATCGTCGGTAAAGCGTTAACGCCAAGCTTGACCATCATGCTGATGCCGGCGGGCTTCTTGATCGTGTGTTCGCGGATATCAAAGAGCGACGCATCAATGGCGCTTGCAGCCATGGTGACGGCCTCCATCATGTATTGGCAAGGTGCACAGGCCTGGGAGTCGAGCGTGATTACATCCACGACAACCTTTTTCTCGGATGCGTAATGCGGCAGGGTGATCTGTGCGAGATCCATGGTGTTGACGAGTGTCTTCAGCGTGATGCGTGCCATCTCGCGCGCATATTCATCGTGTACAATCTCGGCGATAGCCATGAGATTTTCGGGGGGTACATCGTAGGGGAGATCACAGCCTGGCGAGAGAATAAATCCTGTTTTTCCGCAAGTATCAAAGAGGGAGATGACCTCGCGTTGGGCATCGTTTTCATTGCCGAGCAGGAGCGTGAGTGTCAGTTTGATGTTGCCGCCAAAGGCCTTGTTCTTCTCGCTCGCAATCTGCGCGAGATGCTCCATGTTGATCTGTTCGTCGACATGCACGGCTTCAGCATTTGTCGCCACCATGGCATCGAGATTGCGGGTGACATCCCCGCAGACGAAGAGTGCGGACAGCCCTTGTTTCTCGCGGATAACGTTGCAGATGGCATTGATGGCCGGGGCTACGAATTCATCAAAGTGGGTGGGCGAAATCTGGCTGGTCATGGGGTCCACCAGCGCAATGACATCCGCACCGTTCTCCAGATAAATATTCGCCATCTTTATGTTGATCTGGGTGCAGTAGGCCATGAGGCGCTTTATCGCATCGGGATCGTCAATCATTTGTAAAAAGATCTCGCTGCCTAGCAGGTGGAGTGCGAGCGTAAAGGGTCCGCAGATGAGTCCGTAGAGCGCAATGTCCTCACCGATCTCGTGCTTGAGTGTTCTCAGTGCGGAGAGCACCGTTGGAATACGCCCTTTGCTCCCATCCAAGATAGGAAGGTCTGCGATTGTTTTGCCTTCTGCCAGAGGATGAGAGGTCACGGAAGGGGGCACGGCCTTCGCCCAGTGCAACTGGCAGCCGAGGGCCTCTGCTTCCAGTTGTAGGTCGAAGCAGATGGGGATGCCATCTGGCTTGTAGAGGTCAACGGCTTGCTTGAGCCCCCTGATCATGAGTTCTGGCGATTTCAGGTAATCGTCGGCTGCGGTTCCAATCAGTTTTGCGCCGTGGACACCGACAAAAGGCACCCATGCAGGGCGGGGGGTAGGCCTGCAGTGGATCGTGTTCAAGAGGAGTTCTTTGCCTGTCATTTTCACCTTTCCAAAGATTGTGCGACACTGCACCGAAAAAGATGGCGTATGCGGCACAGAACCTATGCATGGAAAAACACACGTGCGTGCTGACGCTTTAATCATGCGATGAAGGACTTCGCCAGTTGAGCGGCGGATGCAGCATCCGGCGAATAGCCATCAGCGCCGATCATGTCACAGTAGGCCTGTGTTACCGGCGCACCGCCGACGATGATCTTTGACGAAATTCCGGCTGCGCGGATCGCGTCAACCGCACTCTTGATGCTGGGCATGGTTGTCGTCAGCAGAGCCGAGAGTCCGATGATCTTGGCGTCATGTTGCTGCGCAAGATCGATGAATTTTTCAGGAGCAACGTCAACACCGGCATCGATCACCTGAAAACCTGCGCCTTCAAGCATCATGATGACCAGATTTTTGCCGATGTCGTGCAAGTCTCCCTTGACGGTCCCCATGATAGCCGTTGCGACAGTCGTCACACCTGCCTTGATCAGATGCGGCTTCAGCAGTTCGGTGCCGGCCTTCATCGCCCGCGCGGCCACCAGCACTTCGGGGACGAAGACCTCATTTTTTTTAAAGCGTTGGCCGACTTCATTCATGGCTTCCAACAGACCTGTATTCAGAATGTCTTTGGCTGGGGCACCTTCTGTGAGCAGAAGCTAGACCAGACGCTTGACTTCAGCGACTTTGCCACTTTTCATGGCGACCTTCAGCGTATCATAATCCGGCATGATGTGTTCCTTTTTGCATGCATGTTCATGCGTCCGATTGCAGAGAACGTGTATGTCTTAAAGAATACCGGATTTATAAAGATATAACATCTTTTTCGATTGCTCTTGCTTTTCCCAAAAGATGCTCTATATTTGCTTTATATGAAAAAGAAGAGCGTGCAGGAGAAACAGGATTCAGCGGCGTGTGGCACGCTTCCATTGAACATGCTGCAGGAAAAATTCCTTCAACGCACGCAGACGGCGGTTCTGCTTTATATTTTCCAAGATGGTGAAGTCTCCGTGATGAACAGTTTTCCCCATCTTCGCGGGGAGACGATCCTGTTGAACGGGGCGTCAGTCTATGACTTTCATTTGCATGAATTTGCGGAGATTCTTCTGTTGGTCAAGGGATCTCTGATGCATGAGGTGAATGGCAACCATCATGTTTTGTCACCCGGCTCGTTGGTGTTTGTACGTCCATATGACATACATCGGCTTCAGCCGGTCAACTCCGCGCGCGCAGTTTTCGCGAGTCTCATGATCTCCTCGGCTGCCTTGCGAGACCTCATGGCATACCTTGCGGCGCCAGTGATCGCGAATCGGTTTAACACGGTTCCGGAGGCCCCCTGCGTGCTTTTGGAGTTTGATGAGGCCCGCGCTCTCATGCTTCAGATGGAAAGCATCAGCACGGAGCAGGCGCTCAATCCAGAGAACAGTACGCCCATGGCGCGCGCGTTGGCGGCCCAGCTTTTCGCGCGGTATCTGGGACGCTCAGAGGCCACTCAGGATGCGGCGCATATGCCGCCGGGCTGGTTGACTAAGCTGCGGGAAGAGGCCGAGGGGTGGGATGATCTTAGGCATGCGGTGCAACGGATCCACGATCATAGCCTCTGCCATTCCTGCCACCTCTGTAAGACCTTCCGAAAATATTATAACGAAACGCCGACTGATTTCCTGAATCGTCTTCGGCTGCGAAGGGCGGCCCGGCTTTTGAGTGAACCGGGGACCAAGATTGTAGCTGTGGCGGCTGAGCTTGGTTTCAACAGCGTCAGTCATTTCCATCATCTTTTCCGGCGATGTTTCGGGTTGACTCCCGCAGAGTATCGTCGGACCGCGCATGTTATGGATGCGCGCTCATCGTGAAAATACGATAAAAAGACCGGGTAAGGACAAGTCCATACCCGGTCTTCAGCCTTCTTTTACATGTTCAGTGTGTTGACTTACAGCGCAACCTTGAGGTTGATTCCGCCCCAAAGAATTTCGCTGCGATAACCGCTCTCTTCGCGCAGATTACCGTCCACCAGCGTACTGTAGACGATGCGTCCGCCGACCGAGACGTTCTCCGTGACGCTGTAGGATGTGTAGAGCGTAAACGCCGCATCGCTCAGGCCGCTGTCCGCATTGGCACCATGATAGGTTGTGACCCAATGCTCGCTGCCCATGCCAAGGCTGGCCTCTGCTCCGACGGCGAGTGCGTCCGTAACCGCGATTTCCTTGTTGAGTCCGAATGCGACGTAAGCGCCCTCGGCCAGAACGTAGTCATAATAGGCCTTGATGAACGGTTTGACGATGTCGCTGTTGTAGCTGGCACCTGCAAAGAACTCACGCGTGCTGGAACCATACTCCATGTCGTCGCCCGAAACCTGCGGGAAGGTATACCAGATGTGACCGGCACTGAGCGAGAAATCCTTGACATCGACCGAATAGGCCAACGTGTAGTCAATCTCGTTCAAGCCAGCGCAATGACGCTTCTCATTGGCACTGGTCATATCAAAGTTCCCCCAGACATCCGCGGTCAGTGCACCGTAATCACCGAAATTGAAGCCGAACGTCAGATCAGGCTGCCAGACGGGTTCATCGGTGATGGTCATACCACGCCAGACATAGGCGGAATAGACATCGACAGCTGCGCCGAGAATCAGGAAGCTTGAAACTTCTTTTGTCAGCGCGCTCAGGGTCGGGGTGGAATTGGTTTCCGCAACCTTTTCCTCAGCAGCAAAGCTGACAGAGGCCGCAAGGGCGCAGGTTGTTACGCATGTGAGCATTCGGTTTTTCATGTATTCTCCTTTTGGTGTGAGTTATGAGAGGACTATTGTGTAATGAAGATCTGGAATCCAGGGTAGGCTTCCGCGCCGTGTTCCTCGACATCCAGGCCACGAAGCTCTTCTTCAACAGTGACACGGATCCCAATGGTTTTCTTCAGGATGTAGAAGATCACCCAGGCGCAGGGGAAGGCGGTTGCGCCGACTGCGAGCACGCCGATTAACTGGCTGGTGAAGGTGAAGCCGGAATCCGCCGCAGCGAAGAGACCCACAGCGAGCGTACCCCAGATACCGTTGACCAAGTGAACGGAGAGCGCACCGACAGGATCATCCAGATTTATCTTGTCAAAGAACAGCACGGAGGGGACCACGATCACGCCACCCACCAGCCCGATGATGATCGAGGCCAGAGGACTGACACAGTCCGCACCTGCCGTAATCGCAACCAGACCTGCTAAGCAGCCGTTCAATGTCATGGAGACATCCGGTTTGTGGATGAAGGCATAACTGGAGAACATGGCTCCGACAATACCTGCGCACGCACCGAACATGGTGGTGATGAGCACATAAGAGACTTTTTCCGGATCGGAGGAGAGAATCGATCCACCGTTGAATCCGAACCAGCCGAGCCAGAGGCAGAAAACGCCGATGGTTGCCAGCGGCATGCTGTGCCCCATAATCGCTACGGCCTTGCCATTGACGTATTTGCCGAGACGTGGACCCAACAGGATGATGCCGGCCAATGCACCCCAGCCGCCAACGCTGTGCACAAAGGTTGACCCCGCGAAGTCGTGAAACTTGAGGTCCGCCAGCCAGCCGCTTCCCCAGCCCCAGGAGCCGATGATCGGGTAGACAATCGCGACGTAGACCACGGTGAAGAGCAGGTACGCGTGCACTTTTACGCGTTCCGCCACAGCGCCTGAGACGATCGTTGCGGCTGTTGCGGCGAACATACCTTGGAAGAAGAAATCCGTCCAGTAGGTGTAGTTGCCATTGTTATAGCTGTAGGGATTTCCGCTCGGATTGTGCAACCCGAAGCCCGCGAATCCAAGGATCTTGCCCACAATCCAGTTCGCTTCGCCCGGATACATGAGCGCGAAACCGCAGACAGCGTAAGTCAGGAATCCGATCGCCGGTGTGAGGGTGTTCTTGAAGAGGATATTCGAACAGTTCTTTGCACGGCATAAGCCGGACTCAACTGTCGCGAATCCGAGATGCATCAGGAAGACCAGCATGCCGGCCCCCATGATCCACAGGTTATTGACGGCAAACATCGCTTGCTGTACAGGGGTGATCGCGGCGGCCTCCTCTGCATGTGCAGCGCAGGCAACGCCTGTGAAAACCAGACCCAACATCCAGGGTGATAAAACTTTCATTTTTCTGCTTCCTTTTTTGTTGTCAAACATTAGCCAATAGCATCGTGACCGCGTTCACCGGTACGAATGCGAATGCACTCCTCCAACGGTGTGACAAAAATCTTGCCATCGCCGATTTTGCCTGTACGAGCACCTGCGATGATGCCTTCAATCGTTTTTTCAACATAGTCATCGTTTACGCCGATCGCCAGACGCACCTTCTTCAACAGGTTGACCTCCTGGATGGCACCGCGATAGGTCTCGGTGTAGCCCTTCTGCTGGCCGCACCCCAACGCATTCGTCACCGAGATTTTGTAAATTTCGCGAGCATACAGCTCCTGCTTTACAGCATTGAGTCGCTCGGGTTTGATGTAAGCAACAACGAGTTTCATGTGGAATCTCCTTTCTGTTTAGTTTCACACCTCTTTTGCACGAGTTGTGCCAAGTGAAGAGTAACACTAAAAAAAGGTGAAAGTCGTTGAAAAAACGCAAAACTACCGCGAGGAAACACGTCGCATGTTACACTTGCGTAAGAAAAACGGTATTCGCCTTACTGTTTCGTAAGAAAAAACGTGCAATGCGGAAATTTTGCGGATTAACGCCGTGTTCTGCATGAATTTGCAGAAAAGGCAACGCGTTCCTGATCAAGAGACCGTGGATTTGAAAGAGATACCGCGCGCATCCTTGTTCGCAGGATGGCGCCCCTGGCAGGATTCGAACCTGCGACCCACGGATTAGAAATCCGTTGCTCTATCCGACTGAGCTACAGGGGCAACGTGTAAAGAAACACATAAAAACGGGCGATATTATACGGGAAGCGGCTTGGTGTAGACAAGGGGATAATGCGCGCGGCTTGACTTTTCGCGCATTCTGCGCAATGCAGTCCCGGCATACAATCGCTGTTAGGCGCGCGGGTTCTCATCCATCCAATGGTCGCGCCAATGCTGCCGAAAATCGTGATTGTGTAGATCGTAACCAGCGGCGCACCCATGCGCGTCAGTTCGACATGATGTTTATCATGCAGGAACTTCGGTAGCCAGAACAGGAAGAACCACCAGATCGGATCGCTCATGAGCTTGCCGAAGAAGAAGGCCCAGGTCGCCCGATTGCGAAGAACCTCGCGCAGTGGCATCCCGTGCTCCTCTACAGCGGACACCGTCTCCTGAAAGCAACCGTCCGCCTGCCTTGCGCAGTGCTGGAGAGGACAATCTGCACCTGTCCGCATTGAAATCCTGGCGGGGCGATGGCGTCATTGCCTGCCTGACTACGCGGCAGGAGGAACGTCTTGCCCTGCGCCTCCCTTTTCCGGTGATCAATCTTTCCGGATGGCAACCGCCGCAGCAGGGGGGGCTGCCGCGTGTGAATGCCGATCATGAGCAGATGGGGCGGCTTGCTGCCGAACATTTCATGTCGATCGGATTGCAGCATTTCGCCTATTATGGCATACAGGGACCGTGGTATTCGCGACAGCGTGAAGCGGGTTTTCAGACGCGGCTCAACGAGGCGGGCAACGCGTGCTGGATCTACAACCAGAACGGTTGCACCTGAAAATGCCCGACGATGTCGCGATTCTGGGAGTCGATAACGATTTGATGACCTGCGATTACTGCGTGCCATCCCTTTCCAGTATCTCGCGCAATCCGTTCGCCTGCGGCGTGGCAGCCGGCCATCTGCTCAATGATCTTATGCAGGGACGAAGGCTGGGGCAAACTACGGTCATGATCCCTCCGATCGGCGTCATTCAGCGCCGCTCCACGGATCGGCTTTACGAGGATGACCCTTTGATTCGGCGCGTCTCAGACTACCTTGCCGCGCACCTTACTGAAGGTGTCACGGTCGCCGTGATTGCGCAGGCGCTAAAGGTCTCGCGGCGTCTGCTCGAACTTCGTTTTCGCGAACGCCTTGGTTTGTCGCCGCATGCCTATCTCCAGCAGCGCCGCATTGCGCAGGCCAAAATCCTGTTGCTGAACCGTCGTTGTGACTCAATGCGTGTTCTGTCCGAGCAGTGCGGGTTTAAAAGCGTGCGCGTCTTCCGGGATGCCTTTCGTACGCTGACTGGCGCCACGCCTGCGGATTATACGCATGCCGTGTCAGGCACGTTTACGCATGAAACGTTCAACCGTGATGCCACTCGACCGGTTCGCAGAGGGCTTTGAGGTTTTCCTTCGGGGTTCCCGAAGGGATCTCGCATCCGGCCATGACCATGTGGGGATAGCCGAGTTTGGCGTAGCTGTCAAGCACGGCCTGCCGGATTGATTGGGGCGTCCCATGCAGCACATCGGCAACAGGATCGATGCGTCCTGCAATCGCGATGCGCGCGCCAATGATTTTTCGCGCCTGGAGCGGGTCGACCATGTGATCCAAGTCAAGGATATCGATGGGCAGTTCCGCGAGATGCGGCAGCAGATGGGTGATGTCGCCGCAGATATGGAGCTTGACCAGTCCGCCTGCCGCATGAATGGCGTCGAAAAGCTTTTTTTGCAAGGGCCAGACCTGCTCACGATAGAGGTCCGGTGGAAGCTGACTGCAGATCGCATCGCCGATGCCGATCGTCTCCGCGCCCTCTGCCAGCTGCGCGGTTGCAAAACGGATGGCGGTCTTCGTGCAGTGCGCCATCAAGGCTGTGCTCGCCTCGGGTTCCATCATCACGTCAACCAGAAAATTCTCAACGCCATGCAGATCAGCCGCTTCGGCCGCAGGTCCCTCAACCCATCCCAGAATAGAACACGCGCCGCCGACGCGCTGCTTAAATGTGCGGACCGCCATGAGACGATCCAGCATGCGCTCGCATTGGTAGGGGTCGGGATCGTCCGGCAATGCGGAATGATCGTTGATGTCGGGCACGACGATGCGTTCGCAGACGGGCGGATGGTTCGTTTCATATCGGATTCTGCCGCCGAATCCCTGAACCTCGCGATAGGGGTCGGAGATCGCACTCACCTGATCAAAACCAAAGTCCTCGCGGCACCGCAGGTTTGCCTCGACTAACACGCGGTAATCCGCCGCAAAGGCCGCATAATTCGAGCCGATGTGTTCCGCAGCGTACTGCATTAAAATTGGCACGCGCGGCAGGAAATCGACGGGGTCGCCTCGAAGGGTCTTGATATAGCGTTCTAAAGCATTCATATCCTTACAGTTCCCAGCCAGGACGACGAGAACAGGTGATCCAGTCGTTGGCCTTTGCGATGTTTGTCACTTTCATGGTGGCCTCGTCCCAGACAAGACGCGTGTCTGCGCGCTTGGCGATGTTTCCCAGCAGGGTGAATTCGGTCAGGCGTGCGGAATAGTCAAAGCCTGCACAGGCCTGACGGCCTTCGATGATCGCATTCAGCCAGTCGCCCTCGATGCCGCCCTTGGGGCGGGCCAGCGTCGGTTCCGGGCGCTTAAACTGCTGCATGCGCGCTTCAGGAATGATGCGCGGACTGTCCCCGTAGACGCCGGCAATGATCTTGCCTTCCGTGCCGTTCAGGATAATGCCGCCTTCCGCAGGCAGTCTCTGATCATCTGGCAGTTCGACGGGACGTGGCGGACGCGTTCCTTCGTACCAGGTGACCTTCATGTCCGGCTTTGCAAAGGTGAATGTGATGATCGCCGAGAGCGGATGCGTATCGGGATTGTTGCCGCAGGAGGTCGCGTCGATCGCCACAGGCATCTTGCGGTTCAAGAGTTCAAAAACGACATCCAGCGTATGTGCGCCGCGATCGCCCATCATTCCGTTGCCAAAATCCCACCAGGCGCGCCACGAGCCCGGATGATAGGCGCGGTGAAACTCGCGCATAGCGGCAGGTCCGATAAAGAGATCCCAGTTCATCCCCTCAGGCAGTGGCATCTTCTCTGTGGGCTTCACACCCACACAGGGTGACCAGTAGGCATGGCCCCACGGGTAGTAGGAGAGATCGCACCAGGCATCGATACTCGTGATCGTGCCGATTGCGCCGGCTGCAACCCACTCGCGGATCAGGTAGTGGCTGGGCATGGCGTGGCCCTGGATACCCATCTGCGTAACGACCTTCTTTTCCTGTGCCAGGCGTATCAGCGTCCGGCATTCGAAAATATCGTGGCATAGCGGCTTCTGCACGAATGCATGCTTGCCGGCCTTTATGGCTGCCGCCGCGATGACCGCGTGCGTGTGATCCGGCGTCGCAATCATCACGCCGTCGAGACTCTTCTCCTGTGCCAGCATCTCGCGGTAATCCACGTAAAATTTCGCCTGCGGATATTTTTCACGCGTCTTCCGTGCATAATTGGGATCCACGTCGCACAGCGCCAGAATCGTATGTCCTTTGCTAGCGATGGCGTTGAGATTGCCGGCTCCCATGCCGCCAATGCCGATACCAGCGATGTTGAGCTTGCTGTTTGCGCCTGCGACGTTGGCTGAAGGGGCCTGTTGCGCCTTCAGAATACCCGGCAATGCTAAAAATGTGCCTGCGGAGATGGTTTTAACAAAGTGGTTGCGCGTCATCGTCGCCATAGCGTCCTCCCTTACTATAAAAAATAACGTATCACATTCCTTGGAAAGACGCCTTGTATAATTTTATCAAAAATTT
>CAZMLC010000078.1:6778-12233 GCA_964567125.1 uncultured Akkermansia sp. | reverse complement strand
GCCAAGCATGGCACCCGAAATGTTTCTGGCTTAGCCTATGGGATGCTAGTGATTTCATTCCATCCCAGTTGCATTAAAATCCTCAATAAATGATGTCTTATAAAATAGCATAAATGCGATTTATCGGCAAGCTGAGGATCGTTGCCGCGACGTTGCCCGCGACGCTGCATGAAAGGAGGCTGGTTTTATGCTAAAGGGGGTGGTATTCTGAAGAAATCAGGGAGGATGCGTGTGAAAAAAAGTTCTGTTTACGGGTTCATTTTACTTTTGATGGTGGCAACAATCCATGCCGAGACTGCGGCGGAGCGGTTGATGCATGCGACGCACAAGATATTTAATTCCGGCTCAACGTGTACGGGATTTCTAGTGGAGGATCCGCGCGCCGGTATGGGGCGTACCAACGTGGTGCTGGTTTCGGCGAAGCATGCCTTTGTCAAGGCCAAGGGCGATCACATTTTACTCGTCTGCCGCATCAAGGATGAGCAGGGCTGCTGGCAGCGGTACGATCACAAGGTGATGATCCGGAAGGGTTCGAATGCGCTGTGGACGGCGCATGCGACGCAGGATGTCGCGGTTCTGCGCTGCACCCTGCCTGCACGGGCCTGTTTCGAGACTGTGAAAATGAGCGAGCTGGCGGATGCCGCGGCCGTGACCAACCAGCTCTCTGTCGGCAGCCGCTTTTTGTACTTCGCCTATCCGCATCGGGTGGAGGGCGGTAAGGAGGGTTTCCCGATTTTGCGCGAAGGCATTCTCAGCGGGTATCCCTTCTTCCCGGTTGAACGTTATCCCAAGGTTCTGATCAGTGCGCCGACCTTCTCCGGTGACAGCGGCGCGCCTGCGCTGCTGGAATGCAGCGATCAACAGGCATTGCTGGTGATCGGGATCGTGATTACGCGGACGCAGCAGACGGACAAGCTGAGCTCCGCCGAGGTGGAACTAACCTTCAAGCGCGATATGGCGTTGGGCTCTATTCTGCACGCCACCTACATTCGCGAGACGCTGGGTTTACTGCCCTAGGCTTAAGAAGAAAATACCCGCGGCGCACAGGTCCATGCAGAACGGTCACGAACTGCTGGGGCCTGTACGCCACAGGGGGAGGCATCAGTCAATACCTCCATGTATTGGATTCGATAGGGTTATGTTGTATTGTCTGCGTGATGGCCCTATTTTTGCAGAAGAATCGGCTTGTTTTCATCCAATGTCATCTGTCTGACTGGACCACCATTCAGCGTGTAACTGATCCTCAGCTGTTTGACTTTCAAACGGCATGGATCTGTAAAAATCGCGTTGTATGTTTTGTCGCCAATATCGATAAAACGCGTTCCCGTGGCGTAGGTTTTCAGCTTCTCAAGGACGTCGATCTGCGGTGTTCCCGCTGCTTTGCCGCCGTAGGTTGCGGCGATCAGATTGACCGTGATCTTCTCGCGTTTGACCTCCGCGAGGCGAATGGCCGCCAGCGCTTTGTTCGGGTCGAATTTTTCATCGCGATTCGGTTGCTGGCAGAGGGGACCGCAGAGTGCGCGGGTATCGCCATCCTGCCGCAGATTGAAGCGGTTAATGACCGGTGCTGTGCCGATGCGCGGATAGATCGGCATGAGACCATCGTCAAAGATCTTGTTCCACGGATCGAACATCGCGCGGATCTCCTCCGCACCGAGGAAGGGGCCATTGCAATCGACCCAGGCGATGAGGCGTTCGCGTTCAATGTCCGTGACCTTCACGCCGTGATGCTTGCCGCTGGTCGCATTGCGGATGAGCGTGCTGCCCGGCGAGAAGGCGGCGTACGGGGGCAGGGTCTCCAGATTTTTAGGGTCGTTGGCGCTGTAACCTTCCACGATAAAGAGGCCGGCGAGATTGCGCGGCACGCCGCGATCATCCTTGGGCTTGGAGCCGCCCCAGCGGCACTGGCCGTCGACTAGCGTGTAGTAGGGCTCATAGAAAGGGCTCTTGTCGTTCGGGCGGTGATAGACCTTGTTCCGCCAGCCGTGGGTTGAGGGACGATAGGTGAAGTCGATCGCCGCGTTGGCCTTTGAGCCCTCCTTGTTGTGGCAGGAGGCGCAGTGCTTATCGAGGACGGGCTGTACGAAGCGCGTGTAGCCGATGCTCTCTTCCGCGCCCCAGGCCGGAGGCGTGAGTTTGACCGCGGGTTTGGCGAGGGCCTTGCCCTTCTTGCGGATCGCGGAGCCCTGGCTGACGCGCGTCTTCATGCTGGTCTCGTGGCAGCCGAAGCAGCCGCGATGTTCGCCGGGCATGCCGTTGGCAAAGCTGCGCATCACATAGATGGCCATACCTTGGTCGTCGAGCATCTCGAAGAAGAGCGACTGGCCGGGCGGCACTTCAAAATTCACGCTGCCGTCCTCCTCGATCGGGACGGTGCCGAGGATGCGCTTGACGCCATCCGCCTGGAAGACGCTGACCGCAGGGCCGTCGTGCTGGACCGTCTTGTACCAGGTGGTGTAGGTCTTCGGGTCCATCTGGATGACGCGGAGGGCTTTGCCCTTTTCGCGCAAAATGGCGGGTGCATTCTCAAAGACATCGTTGCTGTAGAAGATGGCGTTTTCAGCTTTAGTCTTCAGCAGCTCCTGCCACGTTCCGTTAGCCGGACCGATCTGCGGCCATTTGACTTTGTCGACCAGCACGGCAGGTTTGGTGCGCGGCTTGAAGGGGATCGCGTGATAGGCGTTGTAGTCGCCTTTATAGATCAGCTCCTTGTTGCCGTAGACATCCATGAGATAGAGGCGGAAGGTGTCGGAGCGGCCCTCTTCGCCGTTGTAAAGGTGCTTGCCTTCGCGTGCGGAGACGAGGAAGAGTTCTTCGGAAAGCGGATAGGGGCTTTTGTAGGCGTAAATCTTGCCGGATGCGTGGTAATCCACGTGTGGGGGAGGATCCGCCGGCCCGTTGCCGACTTCCGGCCACGGCGTTTCGCGCGTGATGCGGAAGAGGCCATCGGGATAATTGAGCCCCTTTTCAGGGTCGATCATGCCGAGCGCGCCGTCCCACCAGGCGTGATGGCCGATACCGACAAACATGACTTTCTTGCTGTTGGGGATGGCACGCACTTCGCCGAGCAGGTCCGGCCAGACGCTCTGGCTGCCCCAGAAGGTCTGGACATTGCAACCGTCGGGGTCCATGGTCCAGAGGCTCTGCACGCGCCAGAGCGCCTTGTCCGTGTATTCCCAGCGGGTAAAGATCACGCGGCCGTCATTCATGACCGAGGGCAGATATTCCGGCTCGCCATTCGCGGAGAGGATGTAGATGTTCTGACCATCGCCGTCGCAGCGGGCCACGGCGAAGGAGTGCGTCATGGGCATGCAACGCACATAACTGTGCTGGCGGCTCGTGCAGAAGACGATCTTGCCATCGGGCATGTAGACGGGATCGAGATCGTCGTAATCGCCGCGCGTCAATTGCTTGAGGTTGCGGCCGTCCGCATCGCACGTGTAGAGGTGATAGGATTTTTCCTTTTCAGGTTTGTAGCAGAAGAGAATCTGTTTGCCGTCGTAGGCGAGGTCCGGCCGGAAAAAGGAGCCTTTCAGTTCCGGCAGGAGATTGTTCACGCCGGCGTCGGCCGGGGTCATCACCCTGTCCGCGCGGATCGCGACCGTGATCAACTTGCCGCCGTTCTGGCTCATAAAGCCGTTGCGGTGGCGCGCCTCGTGGCCCCATTCATCCGAGGCATCGCCCTTGGTCCCTTTCGGGTAGGGGTTGTCGATGAGCAGGACGGAGCTGAAATCGATCAGCGGATGTGCAAAGAAGAGGGTGCGCTTGATGGTGCGGAGCTGGAAGTAGAGGGCTTCGCGCTGTTCGCGCGTCGTGGCGGACTGAAGTGCCGGCAGTGCCTCCAGCTGCTTGAGCGCGGTGGCGCTGGTTGTTCCGGGAATGCGTTTCGCAAGGTCGCGGGTGTACGTCAATTCGTTCTCGATGACGGACGGAGTGATAGCGTGATTGGCTTGGAACAGCCATTCGGCTTCCAGCGCAGTATAGGCGTGCGCCACAGTTGTCGCACAACTTAAAATCAAACACACAAAAACAACCGACACATACATACGAGATCCCTCAGCAAAACACAGCCAGAAAATTTACAAAATAAACAATATCACACCGAAGACCTTTTGACCAGCCTTTAATGTAAAAATAATTATCAAAAAAACGTAAACGTCGTGTACGGTGACGTGTACATGTCTGCTTTTTGGTGAATTATTGCCGCGCCTGAACGTTGCGCGGTAACGCATCCGCACTCTTTTTTCGCGCAGATGCGTAGGGTCTTCTGAGCAGCAAATGATTCCGCAGCGTTGTGCCGGGCGTGTCGGTGTAGCGCTGGGTGATGAGCGAGCAGAGGCTGTTGTAAAGGTACATAAAATCAATCCAAGATATGGGGTTAAAGAGCGTCGTATTCAAAATGCAGGCGTGTTATGCGGTGCGCGCACACGGTGGCAGGCCGGCGGCCTGCCACGTGCGAAGGAGCTGTTCCAGCGCGGCGCGCAGTTCGTCGCGGATCTGGCGGTAGGCGTCGCGCGGGTCCGCTGTCTGACGGCTGCTGGGCGAGGCGCACGGCAGGGCCAGCACAGGAGGATGGTTGGACTGTGCGCACACGTATGCAGTGGCGCGGTCGCTGAGCGTCACGATCAGGTCGAACGGGAGATTGGGGAAGGCGGCAAGCGATTTGGAGGTGTGCTGCGAAAGATCGATGCCGACCTCCGCCATGACGGCGATCGCCTGCGCGTCGAGGCCATGCATCTGCACGCCGGCGGAGGCGACGCGGAGCGCGGCGTTGCCGAGGTAGCGCGTCCACGCTTCGGCGATCTGGCTGCGGCAGGCGTTGCCGCTGCAGACGAAGAGGATGCGCGTTATTTTCTTTTGGGGACGCTGGAACATGGCTGACCTCAGATGCCTCTGAAGGGCGGATGGGTGATGCCATACGGAACATGCGCTGCGCGGATCAGGTAGAACGAGGGCCGCGCAGCCAGGATGGGCCGGATGAGGGGTAAAGGGGGAATATACCCGGCCTGTGTGACCGGAGCATACTGTTCGTGAATACTGCGTAAGAAAGACATGATTGATTCCTTAAAAAAAAGACCCACAATCGATTTCCGATCGTGGGTTATCTGTTTGCGAAGTGTTTTTGATGTTCATCGTAAAACGGATAACGCGCCACGCGGAGGCTGCATGCACGCCATGCACAAGACGCGACGTACTGCGCTGCGCTTCGACGACGTATGGATCAGGTTTTGGCGTGTGTTCATGGTGGCTCCTTTCTGTGTGGTTTGTGTGATGCTAAAATTAAGAAACCCGCAATCTTTGCCGATTGCGGGTTTCTTCAGGGATCGCGATGATTCAAAACTTATCGCTCTGCGGAAAACCCTCCAACCGGGGAGACAGGCTTACGGCACGACGCCATGCAGGCTACCGTCGCGGCGCCTGTCGTCGTATGCATGCTGTAAATCTGCTGGATCAT
>CAZMLC010000078.1:0-6678 GCA_964567125.1 uncultured Akkermansia sp. | reverse complement strand
GGCGCATCACACTTTGGCGTGACTCACGGCTCGACAGCATAAAGGCGTCTATGCTATAACTAACACCATCACGCTGGCAGTTTGCCGCGGAACAGAGAAAAACGAGGTTTGAGAATGAAGAAAAGCTGTTTTTTGGCTGCAGTCCTCTTGGCTGCGACCGTGGGAATGAGTGCGGAGAACGCGTTGACGGACCAGGAGAAGGCGGATGGCTGGACGCTGCTCTTTGACGGTGTCAGCGGTAAGGGCTGGCGCACGGTCAAGTGTCCGGAGTTCCCGGCCAAGGGCTGGGTGATTCAGGATGGTACGTTGACCATTACGCCGAATGCGAAGATCGGCGATCTGATCACGGACAAAAAGTACACGGACTTCATCTTGAAGGTCGATTTCAAGCTGACGCCGAAAGCGAACAGCGGCATCAAGTATTTCTTCGATCCTGCGATCAATAAGGGGACGACGTTGGAATTCCAGGTGCTGGATCCGAACCATCCGGATGCCAAGAACGGTTTGGAGGGCAATCGTAAGGTCGCCTCGTTTTACGATGTCATGCCGGCACCGACGGCTAAGCTGAACGCGACGGGCGAGTGGAATACCGCCATGATCGTGAGTAAGGGCACGCACGTCGAGCACTGGCTGAACGGCGCGAAGGTGCTGGAATTCGAGCGCGGTTCCGAGGCTTTCCGCGCAGCTGTCGCGAAGAGCAAATTTAAGACCTTCCCGAACTGGGGCGAGACCAAGACCGGTCATATCCTGCTGCAGGATCACAACGATCAGGTCTCCTATCGCAATATCAAGATCAAAGAGCTGAAGTAAGCGCGTCGCGTTGAACAAGCAGTGAGGCAGGGGAAGTCGGGGAAAACGATTTCCCCTGTTTTGTATGCAGCGGGCGAATCCTGCGGCGCACGCGTGGATCACTATGGAGTTTCAGGGATTGATACGTAAAAAATATGTCAAAGGGGGATTTCACATGAATGGGATCAGCTGGAGTTTCGTTTTTATCTGCATGGCCGGCCTTGCTGTGGCGGAGACCGCTCTGCCGAAACAGCCGGGCGAGGAGCGTCCGCTGGGCGAGCGGTTTTTGAATCCACCTGCGGCGACGCGCATCCTGCGCATTCTTCACGGGCAGCACGATACGCCGGCGGAACAGGATAAGATCTTGCAGGCGCTGGCGGATCAGGGTTTTGGCGGGTTTGCCGGCAATGTTAATTTTACGGGCTATGTGGATGATCCGACCAAATGGCCTCCGTTCGTGCGCGGCGTCAAGATGGCCAAGGCCTCGGGCATGAGCCTGTGGCTTTACGACGAGTGCGGCTATCCCTCGGGCAGTGCGCGCGATCTGGTGTTGCGCGGCCATCCGGAGTGGGCGGCGCGCGGCTTGCTGGTGGCGATGACCAACGTGGCAGCCGGGACGGCTGTCACCTTCAAAGCACCGCCGGGCTTGCTGGTGGGTGCTGTGGCCCTGCCTGTCCGGGAGGGTAAGCTGGTGCGTGCGGAGGCGATTCCGATCAATACGGCGGTGACGGACAGCGTGCTTACGTGGAAGACGCCCGAGAAAGACAGCTGGTGCCTTCTACTGATGACCGAGGATTTTATCTATCACGGTACGCATGCCGAAGTGAGCCTTGCCTTTAAAAAGCCCTACATCAATCTGCTGATGGCGGACCCCACTGCGAAATTTCTGCAGGTGACGCACGCGCAGTACGCGGCGCATCTGGGCAAGGATCTGGGGCGTTACTTCGATGCGACCTTTACAGATGAGCCGTCGCTGATGAGCCTCTGGATGCGGCCGCAGCCGTTTTCGGTGCTGCCGTGGTCGCCGACGCTGGTGGCAGACTACCGGGCTGCCACGGGACGCGATCTGATCAGCGACGTGCCGGCGCTGGTGGCTGCCACGGGGAACGGGGATGCGGCCATCCGCTTCGGATTCTGGTCGCTGATCGGGCAACAGGTGGCGCAGAACTTCTTCGGGCAGATTCAGACGTGGTGCCAAGCGCACGGCGTACCCTCGGGCGGCCATCTTCTGGCGGAGGAGAGCATTGAGGCGCACGTACCGCTCTACGGTGATTTCTTCGCCTGCATCCGGCGTCTGGACGCGCCGAGCATCGACTGTCTGACGAGTCTGCCGCCGAATGTGCCGTGGCAGACTGCCAAGCTGTTGGCGAGCGTGGCGGAGCTGAATCAAAACCGGCTGGTGATGTGCGAGGTCTCGGATCATTCGGAGAACTACCGTCCTGAGGGCGATCAGCGTCCGCGCATCGTGGTGAGCGAGGAGCAGGTGCGCGGCACCTGCAACCTGCTGCAGTGGGGCGGGATCAACACCTTCACGAGCTATTACCATTTCCGACAATTCGATACCACGGCATTGCAGCGCATCAACAGCCACATCGGCCGCTGCGGGACGATGCTCAAGGGCGGTCATTTGGTGGCGGACATCGCGGTGCTCTATCCCTCGGCGAGCTTGATGGCGGCCTACGAGCCGACGGAACGGTGGAGTACGGGGAATGAGGTGCGCGCGGTTGCGGAGAGCTTCCGGCAGGCGGGCAACATGCTGTTTGCGGCGCAGCGCGACTTCATGTACATCGACAGCGAGGCGTTGCAGCGGGCGGACCTAAGCAAAGGGGCGCTGGAGCATGGCGAACTGCGCTGGCGCGTGGTGGTGCTGCCTTCCGTGACCACCTTGTCGCTGAAGGCGATGCGGAAGATCCACGCCTTCTGGAAGCGCGGCGGAGTCGTGATCGCGCTGATGCAGGTGCCAGTGAACAGCGAACAGGCCTTTCCCTGTCCGGAGATCAGCGCGCTGAGCCGCGAGATGTTTGCCGGCGGGGATCAGGTTTCAACCGTGACTTCGTCAGGGGGCGGCTTGAGCGTCTTTCTGCCGCAGGGCGTAATGGGGGCGATGCCCAAGGTGCTGGACCGCGTCCTAGCGCGCGATTTCGTGGCGTGCGGGGAGAAGAGCGCGGCGATCAGGATGACGCACCGCAAGGTCGACGGCTACGATCTCTTCTTTGTGATCAACACCTTGGCTGAACCGTGGCAGGGGCGGTTGCAGTTTCTGGGCGAGGGACCCTTTGAGCTCTGGAATCCGGAGGATGGCAGCGTGGTCAAGCAGGCGACGAACGTCTTCGAGCAGGTGACGTTGCGCGGCTACGGTGCGAAGATCTTCCGCACGCGGCAGGCGGGGGTTCCGTCGCGGCTGGATGGTGGCAGGCCGCTGGGCTGCCACGTGGAGAAGCGGACATTGCCGGCAATTGCCACGGCCTCGATCGGCGCCAACCGCACGGTCAAGACCGCGCTGGAGGGATCATCCGAAACGGGGTGGCAGACGCAGGGCCAGCTGACGCAGGGCGGGATCGATACGCACCTTTTTCTCTGCCTGAGGTATGCAAAGCCCTTTTCACTCAAGGATGCGGACGGCATCATCATCGAGACCGATGTGGCGGCCAATCAGGAGACGCGTGCGGACATCCTTGTCTTTATTGAAATCGCGGGCGGCCAGCGCTATCTTGCGAGCACCGGTCGAGGCTTGCGCATTGCAGGATGTGCACAGAGCATGCTATTATTCAGTCAGTTCAAGCCATTTGATAAGGTCGCTGGGCCGCTGGACCCTGGCGCGATCACCGCCATACAGGTGGGATGGGGCGGGTATTTCGGCAAGGAAGGCGAGACGATCCGGTTTGGCGTAAAGGCGCCGCAGGGTTTCGCGATTCAATGAAGCGGCGCGTGGATGCGGCCGGCTGAAGTGGATAAACGTGCGCGATGGGGAAGGGATGAGCATGGAGCATGAGGCATTAAAGGCGTGTCGATTGTGCCCGCGGGCCTGCGGGGTTGACCGCACGGCGGGCAAGGTCGGGTATTGCAAGGCGGGGATGGCGCCGCGCGTCTTCCGTTTCGGGCCGCATTTCGGCGAGGAACCGCCGATCAGCGGGGAACGAGGCTCGGGGACGGTCTTCTTCTCGCACTGCACCTTGCGCTGCATCTACTGCCAGAACCATCCGTGGAGCCAGGCCAATCAGGGCGAGGACCTGAGCGTGGAGGAGTTGCGGGCGATTTTCAAGGGCATTGCTGAAAAAGGGTGCCACAACTGGAATCTGGTTTCCCCGACGCCGTGGCTGCCGCAGATAAAAGAAGCGGTTGACCCCTTAATTCGCGCTGGCGTTTCACTGCCATTTGTGTATAATACATCGGGTTTTGAATCGCAGGAGGTCTTAGAATCGTTTGCGGAGCTGGTGGATATTGCGCTGTGCGACTTACGCTATGCGCAGTCGGAGTCCGCGCGCGAAGGTTCGGATGCCTCAGCCTATGTTGATGTTTCACGGCGTGCATTCCGCTGGTTCTGGGAGAAGCTTGGACCGTTGGAGATGGACGACGAAGGAATTGCGCGGCGAGGTGTGATCTGCCGTCTGCTGGCGTTGCCGGGACGGGTCGATGAAGCGATTGCCAACCTGGAATGGTTGGCGCGTGAAGTCGGAACAGAGGTGCACATCAGCGTGATGGCTCAGTATACGCCGGTTCATCGGGCTTTGACCTGTCGCGGCTGGGATCGCAAGGTGCAGGCCGATGAGTATGCCCGGCTGACGGAAGCGGCTGAGGATTTGGGTTTTGATCAAGGCTGGATTCAAGAATTTGAGGGCGATGCGCCCGCCGACCTGCTGGGGCAGGAGATGCCTGCAGGAGAAGGCGCTGTTGGAGCGGGATGACCTGTTCCTGAAGCAGTGTAAGTGAGTATAAAAAAATCCGCAGGGCAAATGCGGTGAGAGAGGAAGACGATGAGCGGTCATAGTAAATGGGCAACCATCAAGCACAAAAAGGGCGCGGCGGATGCCAAGCGCGGTAAAATTTTCTCCAAGATCGCCAAGGAAATGACGATCGTGGCGAAGGCGGGCGGCGGAGATCCGAACAACAATCCGACGTTGCGTACCTTGATTGCCAAGGCGAAGTCGGTCAACATGCCGAACGACAATATCGATCGTGCGATCAAGAAGGGCACGGGCGAGTTGGCAGCGGATATCCTCGAAGAAATCACGTATGAAGGTTATGCGGGCGGCGGCGTTGGCATTGTAGTCAAGGTGCTGACCGATAACAAGAACCGTGCGGCTGCTGAAGTGCGCAACATTTTCAAGAAGAACGGCTCTGACTTTGCCGGACTGGGTTCGGTTTCCCGCAGCTTTGAGCGCAAGGGAACCATCATGATTCCGGCGGTTGATGGTTTGACCGAGGATAAGGTGATGGAAGTCGCTTTGGGCGCAGGTGCGGATGACATGGAGACGGAAGAGGGTGGTTTCACCGTGACGTGTCAGCCGAACGCATACGCGGAAGTCAGCGCGGCGATTGAAGCTGCGGGCATCGCGATCGATCAGGAGAACTCGCAGGTCGGACTGGTTCCTTTGACCTTAGCGCCTGTATCGGACATCAATGTGGCCAAGGCGGTGAACAAGTTCGTAGGGATGCTGGAAGATCACGACGACGTTCAGGATGTCTATACGAATATGGACATCGATGATTCGATCGCGGATCAACTTGCTGAATAAGGTTTCGTTTAATACAGCATGTGAAAACAGCACCGGCGAGCTTTCGCTTGTGCTGTTTTTTGTTTTAACGCAGACGCATAACTTACGCGGAGAGCGGAGCGCATGAGAAGAGGATGGCTGATACTAATGCTGATGGTTGTCGCTGGATGGACCAGCTTCGCGCAAGAAGAGCGTGTCCGGTTTGACGGCTATCGTTCCGGGTTCAATCAGGATGTGCTCGCGTTGCAGATCCTGCTGGACCGCCTCAATTTTTCGTGTAACTGCATTGATGGATGCTGGGGCAAGCGCACGCAGATCGCGCTGATGGCGTGGCAGGCCGTGAACAACAAAGAGGTCACGGGCATACCCACAGTCGAGATGCTCAACGCGCTGGGGGACGATAGCACTGTCCTGACAACCTACACGGTGACCGATAACGATTTAAAAGAGCTGGGGCCTTTTCCTGACGACTGGCTGGAGCGGTCGCGGTTGCCGGCGCTGAAATACGTCACGCTGCAGGAGATGCTGGCGGAACGCAGCCATGCGTCCGAGCGCTTGATTGAGCGGTTGAACCCCACTGCGACGTGGCCGAATCCGCCTGCCGGCACCGAGCTTATCCTGCCGAATGTGACGCAGCCGAAGAGCCGTGTGAAGGTGGATTCGATCCGCATTTCCCTCGGGCGGATGGAGGTGACGCTCTTCGATGCGGCAGGGAAGATGATCGCGCTGTTTCCCTGTTCGATTGCGCGCGACAAAGCGCGTCGGCCTGTGGGCAATCTGACGGTGAAAGATGTTGCGCAAAACCCTACCTACACGTACGATCCGCAACTGTTTAAGCCAGGTGGACCGGAGAAGGCGAAGCTGATCATTCCACCAGGGCCCAATAATCCCGTGGGCGTGGCGTGGATCAGCTTGTCGATCCAAGGGTTTGGTATGCATGGCACGCCCTTCCCGGAGCGGATCGGCAACGCGGAGTCAAAGGGCTGTTTCCGGTTGGCGAATTGGAATGCGGAGAAATTTTATCGGATGATCGTGCTCGGAATTCCTGTTGTGGTCGAAGAGGATTGATGACGGCAGTGAATGCGGGCCGGTTTTTGTGCTGCTGATTAGGACGGTATATGAAGGCAAAAGAGTGTCTCAGGGAGGCTCAGCTTACTCCCTATACGACCACGCT
>CAZMLC010000077.1:0-12668 GCA_964567125.1 uncultured Akkermansia sp. | reverse complement strand
ACGATCAGCGGCTTCTTATCCTCATTTTCCAACACGATGGTCTTGATGGTCTGGTGCTCCGGGATATTCAGTTCCTGAGCGGCGCGTTCCGTTCCGCCGTGTTCCTGATAGTCATAAAAATAGGGTTCAAAGTCAATTTTCGCGGCACGCAAGGCCCGAACCGCGGTGGTGACGGGAATGTCCATGGTTCAGTTCTCCTGGGGCGTGGCTGAAATAAGATTCACATCGTTTTGCGGAAGGCTTTTCTCGGTCGAGTCAGTCGCGATGGCTTCAAGCGCGCTGATCCGGACATTGGATGTGATTTCGCGGATCCTGCTGATCAGCACCCAGATCCGCAGGGAGATGCGAATCGCGCTACTTTCAAGACTGCTGATGAAAACCATGGGTCGAGGATGTTTTTCAACGCCCGGAACATTCTGGCAGACATCTAAGAGGATTTTGAGGGTGCGGCCGAGATCGCTGCCATAGGGAACGTCGATGCTGACATCAACGCGCCGATAGGGATTTGAGCGTGTCCAGTTGAAAAATCCCTTTGCAATGACTTGCGCATTGGGGTACGTGATAATGGCCCCATCTTCGGTTTCAACCATGGTTGTCCGGAAGTTAATCCGTTTTACTTTTCCCGCGAGGCCCGAGTCATTCACATTGACGATGTCGCCCGGACGGATTTCCTGACCGATGAGCAGCGACATGCCGGCAATGAAGTTTTCCGCTACGGTTTTTAAGGCAAAGCCGAGACCAACGGCTAAGCCGCCGATCATGACAAGCAGGCTCTGCGTATTAACTTCGCAGAGGATCATGACAAAAAGGATGTAGATGATCCACACGCCGTAACTGCCGAGCGTAAAAGCCGATGCCCCCACGCCGGAATCAATGGCGTCGCCGATGCGCTCGCGTAAATGCAGACGGGCAATTTGAATGGCTGAAAAACAGAGGAAGGCCACCACAATGGCAGTGAAAATGCGACTGAGTGACAGGCTAAAGAGCGTCGAGACATGAAAAGGGCGGGAGATGATATCGTGAAAATAATCATTGAGGTGATAGGTGTCGCCCAGCCAATTGACGAGTGAATAGAGCGTAACCATCCAAAGGCCTGGAAGGAGGATGCTGAGGCTCAGCTTGTTTGTGATCTTCCGTTTGGGATTATTCTTGACGGTTGTCAAGATGCGAAGCGTGAGGGAGATGACGATCTGACATTGTGCGACAACGATCAACCATCCCAACGTAACGGTATATCCCAGATGTGGATAACCTTTCGCAGCAAGGCTTGCGCAGATCAGGGAGACAAAAACAGAAAGCGACAGGAAAACAACATCAATCGGATGATTCTTGCAGCGTCTAAGTTGCCAGAGAATCCAAACGGCAATGATCGCGTTTAGCGGTGGAATGAAAACGGTTAACGGGAGCGTTGGCGCAAGTGCGATGTAAAAGGCAATGCCGTAAATATGCTGCACGATAAGCGGCAGATAGGCGCGGAACGTAGGGGCTAACGGGTGATCATTTTCACGGAATATGATCGCCTGCACGAGCAATGCAATCGCAATGAGTGCCTCTGAAACTTGTGCGAAAACGCCTTCTTGACTGTCGGCTATCCAGTACATTGAAAGTGAAATGCACAACGACGCAATAAAAAGACCAATTGTGAACATAAAGATCGGTGTCCGGCTATCGTCGCGGCTGAGGATCCCGAATCGGTCAAGAAAGGGCAGAACATAGTGTCGGGTCATCAGCAGTCCAGGCACGATCAGCATCGCAAATGAAAGCAGGAGACGTATCCAGATAGATTGGTCTTGCGGAATCTGTGCGCCAATCCATTCTTGGATCTTGATCTTCCAATGGGGCATGAAATAGGGAAGACTTTGGCAGGCGGCCGCAAAAGAGAGCCCCTTCTTAAAAAACATATCATCGAGGATCGACGTCCGTCTTTTTTGCGCAGTTTCATATAAACCACTTAAATCATGGTCAACCTCGATAATCCGTTTTTCCATTTCTTCAATCGGCTTGAGAAAGCGTTCCAGTTCCTGAACAAACTGGGAACCAGCGACAATATTCGCTTCAATTTTCTGCCGCAGGTCTCCATCCTGCTTGTCTAAATCACTACGCAGGTCATCAAGCCATATCTTGCGCTGTTTAATAAGGTCTAAAACATTCTGAAGCGCTTTGTTAAAGCGTGCTTTCGTTGCAGAAAACTCATGATGTAAGTCGACAATCTGCTGACATTGAAGAATGGTCTCAAAGGCATCGACGGAGTCGTAACTGTTCATGAAAAAACGGTATGTTACGATTTGTTGATCATACCGATCCAAGTTTTTCTCCAGGGCTACAAGCCGCTTTTCAATCCTAACCTGGTAATCTTTTTTCTGATTCAGCGTGGTGCGCAGCATTTGCTGATGCGAATGTAGGCGCTCCGCCCAGCGGAGTGAAACGGTTGTTGCGCTTTCCTGCGGTTTAATGATTCCACCATTCAGGCTGATCAGGATCAAAAAAGCGATAATCCACACACTGATAAACACCGCGCGATTTTGTGTCCAATAGGATTTTAGTTTATTCATGATACCCTTTCACATGTATTGCTTATATGAGTAAAATAGCCGTCGACCTCTTTTTCCGAAAATTGTGCTGGGTAGAGCGTTTGCGCGTTGGCTGTTCCACAGGCAAGCCCATAGGCGACGGCGTGCAGCAGTGACGCTTTGCGCAGAAGCGCGGCAAGAATGCCTGCATTCACGGAATCGCCGCTGCCGATGGGATTCACGACAGAGGCGAGTCGCGGTGGTGTAAAGCGCCAGACCGCGTTGTTGTGGGCGAGATAAGCGGCGGATGCACCCTGCGTGACCAGCAGCGCGGATGCCGTTGCGGACTGAAGGCTGTGGAGCGCGTTCAGAAGCGTGGCTTCATCGCGAATCGCGCTCTGCGTGGTTAAGGCCAGTTCGTGAACATTGAGTTTAGCCAAAAGCGGTTGCGCCTGAAGTGCGCGGAGAAGCGGTTGCTTGTGGGAGTCGACGAGGGTGGGAATGCCGCGCTGCGCGGCGCGCGCGATCAGATCAGCATAGAGGTCCTGTGGCATCCACGCGGGGAGCGTCCCACAGCAGACCAGCGCATCCGCGGCAACGATCTGCTTCTCGGCGCAACGGAACAGGGCCTGAATGGCGGTTGCGTCCGGTTGTTGCGCCTCTTCCACCAGCTCCGTGATGGTCTGCTGGCGGGTATCGATCAGGGTCGTACAGATGCGCGTATCAAAGGGAACGTCGATCAGGGCGTTGCCCATCTGGATGCGCGCGATATCGTCGGCCAGCCAACGGCCCGTTGTACCGCCGTTGAAGCCGGTTGTGGTGGCGCGGAATCCGAGTTGGAGCAGGCCACGTGCTGTGTTCACGCCTTTGCCGGCTGCGCAACTGTAGACGTTTTTTGCCCGATTAACATCGCCGCAGACGAATCCGTCGAAAAGGAGGATGCGTTGCCATGCCGGCGTTACACTGAAGCAGAAAACGGACGGTTTCATAGAAAGCCATGCTCCGCGAGAAAGGCTTCCGTGACGGTACTTTCTGGTGTGTCACGCCCGAGGAGGCGCGCGACGTATTTGCCGAGAATGTCGCTTTCCATATTCAGACGATCGCCGGGCTTGCGGTCGCAGAGGCTAGTGGCGTGGAGCGTATGGGGGATGAGGTTGACTTCGAACCAGTCAGGACCAAGTCCGCTGACGGTCAGGCTGACGCCATCGAGCGCGACAGAACCCTTCATCACAGTCTGCCGGGAGAAGTCAGGGGAACAGCTGAGACGCCACTGGATGTCGCGGCCGCGATCGCTGCTGTCGAGGAGCGTGCCGGTTTCATCGACATGGCCGCTGACGATGTGTCCGCCGAGACGATCGCCCAGGGCCAACGCGCGTTCCAGATTTAAGCGGGCACCTGCGTGGCAGTGATTCAATGCTGTGCGGCGGAGCGTTTCATCAAGCAGATCGGCTGTGAACGTTTGCGCTCCGATCGAGGTGACCGTGAGGCAGGCACCTTGTACCGCGACGCTCTCACCCAGTTCTAAGACCGTACTCCATGGATCGTGCGCAATCGCAAGCGACCAGCCTCCTTGCGATTGCGTCATCTGGATGAGTCGTCCGACTTTCTGTACAAGACCTGTAAACATGGTACTTCCTCTTCACTGGATTCTGAGCATCACATCGTCGCCCAGACGGCGGACCTCTGTCGCCTCCATCCGGCGGAGGTCTTTCATCAGCACACCCGCGCCGCAGATACCGCTCTTGCCGCGCACATCGCCGAGAAAAACAGGAGCGTAAAAGAGCACATATTCATCGACGAGGTTCGCGTCGTGTAGTGCACCCGCGAGGCGTCCACCGCCTTCGCAGAGCACATGGAGATAACCCTCTTCTCCCAGCCGCTTCATGACGCTGCGCAGGGAGATGTGGCCGGAGCGCAGACGCGGAAAGGTCCAGACCTGTGCGCCGGCCTGGGTCCACGCCCCACGCAGGCGTGCGGCTGTCTCCGACGTGGTCGCGACAATCGTGCGCATGGCCGCGGCATCGGTGTAGATTTGCGCCGTGGGCGGCGTAATCCCTTTCGAGTCCACCACGACGCGCATCAGCGGGCCGCCGTGCTTGCCGCGATAGAGCAGCGACGGGTTGTCGGCGCAGACCGTACCGGCGCCGATCAGCATGACATCCGCGGCTTTGCGCATGCGCTGCACCTCTGCGCGGGCGCGTTCGCCCGTGATCCATTTCGAGGCGCCTGTGCGATCGGCGATGCGGCCATCCAAGGTCATGGCCAGCTTGAGCGTGACAAAGGGAAGACCGGTCAGGATATGCTTTGCGAAAGGCGCAATGAGCGCGTTGGCCTGCGCGCTTTGCACATCGAGGGTGACCGCGATGCCGGCCTCGCGCAGGCGCTTCACGCCCGCTTCGGCATGTTTGGGGTTGGGGTCAAGGCAGCCGATCACGACGCGCGCAATTTTTTCCTTGATAATCCGCTCCGTGCAGGGCGGGGTGCGGCCGAAGGTTGAGCACGGTTCGAGCGTGACGTAAAGCGTCGCGCCTTGCGCGTGGCCAGCACAGCCGTTCAGCGCCTCGACTTCAGCATGCGGCGCACCGGCACGCGTATGAAAGCCGGCACCGATGATCGTGTTGTTGCGCACGACAACGGCACCGACTGGCGGGTTGGGTCGCGTATGACCTTCGCCGCGTTGGGCGAGCCGAAGCGCCTGCCGCATATAGCGGAGATCTTCATGCTGTGTCATCGCGCTGTTCACTGCTTTATTCCGCGGTTTTCTTCTGGCTTTGCAACTCGCGGTTGAGTTTATCCAGAATGCCGTTCACAAAACGGCCTGCATCGACATTGCTGAAATACTTGGCAAGGTCAATCGCTTCATTCATGACAACAGGGGCGGGGATATCCGGACAGTAGAGCAACTCATAAAACGACATCCGCAAGACGTTGCGCTCGACTGATCCCATCCGATGGAGGGGCCAGTCCTTGACTTGCGCCTGGACGCGGGTATCGATTTCATCCAGATGGTCGAGCACACCCCGGACAATCGTCTCGGTGAAGAGCCTGATTTTCGGGGGCGCGACTTGGTCTTCGATCGACCCTTTGATCTGGGTTTCATCGATCTCTTCGCCCTGATCGCGCTTTTCCTCCATGAGGCAGGTCCACTGTTGACGCCAGAATTTCGGAATGGACATATCGAGGCTGCTGCCAGGATTCAAGTCTGCCTGGAAGAGCATCTGCAGCGCCCATTCACGACCTTGTCTTCTTGTTGCCATAGTAATCCTTAGATCGCCTTGAGTACAGAGACGGTTTCGATTGCGGCCATGACGGCATCCCATCCCTTATTGCCCTGTTTCGTGCCTGCACGTTCAATGGCTTGTTCGAGGTTCTGCGCCGCGACAATGCCATTCAGGACGGGAAGTCCGCAGTCCAGTGCGATCTTGGAAAGCGCGCGTGCGACGGTTCCGTTGATCAGGTCCGCGTGCGGGGTTGCACCTTGGACGACGACGCCCAATGCGACAACCGCATCGAACTTCTTCGTGGCTGCCAGCTTCTGGACGATCTGAGGAATCTCATTGGCCCCTGGAACGCGCACCAGCGTGAAATCCTTCTCCTGACCGCCATGTCGGACAAAGCAATCATCCGCGCCTTTGATCAGCTGTTCCGTAAGAAAGCTGTTGAAACGGCTGACGACAATCGCCATCTTCATGCCTGTTGCGTCTAGTTTTCCGGTTATTTCGTTCATGTTTCTTCCTCGTTCGGATTAAATGAGATGTCCCATTTTTTCCCTTTTTGTTGCAAGATACTTACTGTTGAATGACCCTGGTTCAATGGCAATCGGGATACGTTCCGTGATTTCGAGTCCATATCCCTGCAGGCCGATCAACTTGGTCGGATTGTTCGTGAGCAGACGAATCCGCTTAATGCCGATGTCAGCGAGGATTTGCGCACCCACGCCGTAATCGCGCAGATCAGGGGCAAAGCCGAGCTTGATATTGGCTTCGACGGTGTCGAGACCCTTTTCCTGCAGTTTATAGGCGTGCAGTTTGTTGGCGAGTCCAATGCCGCGTCCCTCCTGACGCATGTAGAGCACGACACCGCATCCCTCCTTCTCGATCATGGTCATGGCGGCGTGCAGCTGATTGCCGCAATCGCAGCGCGCTGAACCGAAGACATCGCCGGTGAGGCACTCGCTGTGCACGCGCACCAAGACGGAGTCGGTGTTGGCCACATCGCCTTTGATGAGCGCCAGATGATCGAGACCGTCGGGTGACGAACGGTAGAGGCGCAGGCGGAAATGACCGTAGGCTGTCGGCATTTCGACATCTTCGATCAAGTCGATCAGACGCTCGCGATGGCGGCGATAGGCGATCAGATCCGCGATGGACATGATTTTCAGCTGATGCTCGTTCGCGAATTTCCGCAACTGAGGCAACCGCGCCATGGTGCCATCCGGCTGCATGATCTCGCAGATGACGCCCGCGGGTTTCAGGCCTGCAAGGCGGGCGAGGTCCACGGCTGCTTCGGTGTGGCCGGCGCGGACGAGTACGCCGCCTTCACGCGCTTCGAGGGGGAAAACATGTCCCGGGCTGATCAGGCTCTCTGCTGTGGCGTGGTCATCCACGAGAACGCGTACGGTTTCCGCACGATCGCCGGCGCTGATTCCCGTCGTGATGTTGCGTGCCGCATCGACGGAGAGCGTAAAGGCGGTTGAGAAGCGGTCGCCGCGGTTGCGGCTCGGTGCGCGTTCGATACCCAGCGCGGTCAGGCGCTCACCCGTCATCGGAACGCAGATCAGTCCGCGTGCATGCTGCGCCATAAAGTTGATGGCTTGAGGGGTGATTTTTTCCGCGGCAATGATGAGATCGCCTTCATTCTCACGGTTCTCATCATCCACGACGACAACAAACTGGCCTTTACGAAAGGCCTCGATGCAAGACTCGACCGAGTCAACGACGGTAGCATTCATGTTCGATCCAAAAAAAAAAGCCCAATTCACGTTTGATGAATGGGGCAAAACAGAACGTTCGCATTTTCTTTCATCCAGACTATACTGTCGGCCACGGAAACGAACCGTGTCAGTGACGCAGCAACGGGCTGCGCCAGTCGCGGGCTTTAACCGCCGGTGGGGAATTGCTTTCAACAAGTTCACCCCGCCCCGAAAACGCAATGGTGATAGTATACGTTTTTTAGGCTGATTTCTGCAAGCGGTATTTCTTGAATGCATTGGGCAAACGGAGTGCGCGTTCAACGCGGGGCATTGTCGCATTGGCAGCGCGCTCTGTTTTTGTTACACTGGCGTAAAATTTCAACGGGACACATCTAAAGATTCCGTATGAATACAAACGCATCACTGAAGGGGGAAGAATGAACCAGCACCGTATACTGCTCGCTGTCGCGGGCATGATCAGCCTGCAAGCCGTTGCACTTGATCTGTATGTGGCACCCGAGGGGGCTGACACTGCGGCAGGGGGGCGGAACACGCCGCTGAAGTCGTTTTGCGGAGCACGCGACCGCCTGCGTGCGTTGCGCGGCGTTTCGCCGTTGAAGGAGCCCATCACCGTCTGGTTTGCGGATGGCGAATATGCGCTTGATAAGCCGGTTGAATTTCTTCCCCTGGATTCGGGTACTGCGGAGTGTCCGATTGTTTATCGTGCGCGGGAAGGGGCGAAGCCGCGTTTTACCGGCGGAGTGCGCCTGCCTGCGTTTCAGCCCGATGCGAACGGCGTGTGGCAGGTGCAGCTGGATCCTGCGCTGCGTTTTGAGCAACTGTATATCAACGGTGAGCGTGCGACGCGGGCGCGCATGCCGAACTCCGGTATGGGTCGCGGAAAGGCGCCGGCCTATTTTTATATGCAGCGTCCCGCACCGTATGGCCTTGATCCGATGACCGGAAAAGAGGCGGACTTATCACACCGCGCGTTTTATGCGGATCCCGCGGATGTGAACCCCTTGCTCGGGCTTTCCGCGGAGGCGCTCAACGATGCGGTGATTACGGTCTTCCATTCGTGGGAGGTCAGCCGCGCACGCCTTCAGTCCGTGGAAAAGGATGGCCGCGTGGTGGGCACGGGGACATCGCGCTGGAAGTATTTCTACTGGCGCAGCTATTTGCCGCGTTATCAGATTGAAAATTGCGCGGTCGCCTTAGATGAACCCGGCGAATGGTTTCTGGATCGGAAAGGCCTGTTGCGCTATATTCCATTGCCGGGGCAAAAGCCTGAAGACTGCGTGGCGATTGTGCCGCAGGTTGCCGGGTTCCTTGTTCTTTCAGGGGAGTGTGCGACCTCGAACAAAGTTGAGCATCTGCGGTTTGAGAACCTCCAGTTCGCGTATTCAGGCTTTACCATGGACGAGAAGGGGTGGAGCGACGGCCAGGCCTCGATTTCGCAGAAGGCGGGCGTCTGGGCCAACGGGGTGCGCGATATCCACTTTCTGAACTGCGCGTTTGAACATGTCGCGAATCACGGCATCTGGTTCAAACGCGATTGCCGCGATTCCTCGATTCGCGGCTGTTGCGTACGCGATCTGGGCGGCGGTGCGGTCTATCTAGGCGATTCGCAGTGGAGCGAGGCGGAACGCGATCAGGTGTCGCGCAGCATTGTGGTCGACAACAACATTTTACAGGCGGGCGGCCGGATTTTTCATGGCTGCGTCGGCGCCTGGATCGGTCATGCGAGCGATATCCAGCTGACGCATAATGATATCGCTGATTTTTACTATACCGGCGTTTCAATCGGATGGACATGGGGATACCGGCCGACGGTTACGCACCGCAATACGCTCGCGTTCAATCATATCCACCATCTCGGCTGGGGGGTGCTGAACGATATGGGCGGTATTTACTCGCTGGGTAATTTGGAAGGTACGGTGGTCTCGAACAACGTGATTCACCACGTAGCCTCCTACGATTATACCGGTCGCGGCGGCTGGGGATTATATACGGATGAAGGCAGCGCCAATATGGTCTTCGAGAACAACCTGATCCACCACACGAAGACCGGTAATATCCACCAGCATTACGGCAAAGAAAATGTCTTCCGCAATAACATTCTGGTGGAGAGCGCGCAGGGACAGATCCAGCGCTCGCGTGTTGAAAAGGAACATACCACGATCATTGTGACAAACAACATCATTGCGTGGAGCAATGAAAGCGCGATGCTCTGGCGCGGATATCCTGGCGGCGATCCGTATCATGCCGACGTGGTTTTCGACAACAACATCTATTGGAATCCGCGCGGGTTTGCGACGAACGCCTTTCACTATGGCACGTGGCAAGCCTGGCTTGCCGCCGGACACGATCAGCATTCAGCGTGTGTGGATCCGCTGTTCGTTGATTTTGAAAAAGAAGATTATCGTCTGAAACGCAATTCGCTGGCGATCGCGAAGGGATTCAAACCGTTTGATCCGCGCCTGGCCGGCGTGTATGGTTCGAAGGCGTGGCGCAAAAAAGCGCAACAGACCTATCCCGACGTTGTTTATGCACAGAGTCCCGAACCCTTCGTGATCCGTCGCATCAACGAGGATTTCGAACGGTTGCCGGTCAATGCGACCTTAGAGTCGGTTACGACCTGTGTGGAGAATAAGGGCGATGCGATCCGCGTGGTTGAGGGTGTTGCGCATTCGGGCAAGCGGTCGCTCTGCATTACCGATGCGAAGGATTTGAAATATACGTTTAATCCGCATTTCTTTTTTACGTGCGCGGTTTCGAACGGCGCTGCAGAGACGGCCTTCGCGGTACGCATGAAACCCGGGGCGAATTTCTTTGTGGAGTGGCGTCGCTATGGTGTGGGCGAGCAGGCGTATAAGACAGGAAATTTTCTCCAGTTCTGTAACGGTGAGATCCGCGTGCGGCAGGCGGGGCAGATGCGCAAGGTGGCTGATTTGCCGGCGGACACATGGGCGACGGTGCGCATGGTCGGTCAAATGGGAACGGGAACAGGGCGAGCCTGGTCGTTGACCGTTGACATACCGGGACAGCCTGCAGTCGAATTGAAAGAACTGGCCTATCTTACGGATGACTTCACGACGCTGAACTGGGTCGGTTTCTGCTCGATGGCGGCCGAGGCGGTTCAATTCCATGTGGACGATCTGTATATCGGAGCTGCGCGATGAACGGTGTGCGGGTTCTGGTTCTCAGTGCGTGCGTGCTGGTGTCTGGCTGCGCGCGCGAAGAACGCCATCCTGCGCAGCTCAACTGGCTGACCATGGGGACAGTGGCTGCGGTACAATGCGCACAGGAGGCTGATGTGGCTGCTGTGCGTGATCTGACGCGCGCGGTTTTTGATCGGCTGGAACCGGTCTTTTCAACCTGGACGGAGACGAGCGAGCTGTCGCAACTCAACGCCAAAGCCGGCGATGCGCAGGAGCATCCCTGTTCGCCGGATCTGGGCGCGTTGCTCACCATCACGCTCGATGTGACGCGCGCCAGCGATGGCGCGTTTAATCCGCTGGTGGGTGCCATCATGCGCGCCTGGGGGTTCAACGGTGCGCAGAGCCTTGTGGCGCCACCTGCGGAAGCGCTTTTGCGTGCGGCGTGTGAACAGGCGGACTGGAAAGGCATTCAATTGAGTGTGCGCGATCAGGTTGTGCATGTCCGACTCGACAAGCCTGGGATGCGTCTCGATTTGGGCGGTATTGCCAAGGGTTATGCGGTTGACCGCGCGTTTGAACGCGTGAAAGCGGCAGGCCACACGAACAGCTTGATTGATTTAGGGGGCAATCTACGGGCTACCGGTGAAGCTGTGCCGGGACGTGGCGGTTGGCGTGTGGGTATCCGCAATCCGTTTGAGGGGCTGTCCATGGTGGGAACGTTCCTCTTGCGTGAAGGTGAAGCCACGGCGACATCCGGCAACTATGAGCGTTTTGTTGAAATCAATGGCGAGCGTTATGCGCATATCATGGATGCGCGCACAGGTCATCCTGTACGCGGTATGGCTGGAGTCACGATTCTGGCCCCGACTGCCGTTTTGGCGGATGCGCTCTCGACAACGCTGTTTGTCATGGGCCCGGAACGCGGCGTGCAGGTCCTGGCGCGCTATCCCGGATGCGAAGCGTTATGGATTCCCGACGATCCCGCCGCGTTGACGTTGATCGCGACGCCGGGATTCGCCGAACGGTTGACACCGATGGGGAAGAAAGCCTTTTCCCTGCGTATTGTGCGGAACCCCCAAAAAAAATGAATTGAAATTGACATTTTTCCTTCTTTGCGTGCATACTGACACCCAGAATTAAATGGAGAACGTTGGATGTTCATCTGACGCGATAGGTGTAATTTCAGTTTGCGTGTGGCACTTCAAATGAGGAATATCCTATGAATCAGACGAGGATCGCGGGGATTATCATGGTGGCGCTGGTGTTGTTTGGCTTTTCGCTCAACGCTGCGGTTCGGGTAAAGGCCAATAATACGAACGATCTGGCTGTTTGGAGCAGCTGGGTGGGTTCGTCAATCCCGTATAGCAGTGACATTGCGCAATGGGATTCTACCGTGACCAGTGCGAATGCTGTACAGCTGGGTGGCGACATGAGCTTTCGCGGTCTGAGTGTCGTCAATCCCGGTGGGACGGTCTCAATCGGTGGTTCGCATACGCTGACAATCGGCGGAGAGGGCGTCGTGACGCGCAGCACAGCCGGGGATCTCGTCTTTTCCAACGCGAATTTCGCATTGCTGATGTATGCGGGGCAGATCTGGGACGGTGTCGCGGGAAGCACCGTGCGCATCAACTCCGATACGTTCACGCGCAATCCGGGGTCGACGATTGGTTTCAATAACGCGGGGACCGTGACCTCCACTGTTCTGACGAATGATGCCACCGGTCTTATCGGGACGTGGGCGCGTACGGGATCGGGCACGGCGACGCGGTATGCAACCATGAGCGCGGAAAATGTTATGCCCTACACCTCCGCGACAGCGGCGGCGACGGCCGCAAACGTTACGGATACGACGGGCAGCGTGAACTACGACCTCGCGGCTATTGGTACTTTTGGTTCTGGGATCTCGGTCAATACCGTGCGCTATACGGGGGCCAGCGGCACGCTTTCCGGGGCCTTGGGTGTATAAACGGGCTGATGAATGTAGGTGCAGGCACGTTGACGGTAAATGGCCCGACGACTATCGGCAGCAACAAGGAGCTGGTGGTTACCTCGCCGGATGCGTCGCGTATAATCTCCTTGTACGGG
>CAZMLC010000076.1:0-12939 GCA_964567125.1 uncultured Akkermansia sp. | reverse complement strand
TTTTGCGTTCCGACGCGAGCGCTGAGTGGATGGCGAAAAGACCGCCCCCGTTCTCAACGAACTGGAAAAGCGCATCGCGCTGGGCATCGGTGTCGACGATCTCATTGTTTGTGCTGGCCAGAACGATCGTCTTAAACTGCTTCAGGTTGTCTGGGGTCAGCACCGTGGCGTCGTCGGTAATGACTGCGGAAAGGCCATTCTGCTCGCTGAGTTCCTTGATGGCCTGGGCGCAGGGACCTACGCAGGTATGGATAAATTGGCCTTTGGCGCGACCGAATCTAGTGTAAATGAGTACGTCCGTTGCCGTCGCCAGCGAAGCGCACAACGAAACAATTAAAAAGAGCGATGTTTTTTGCATAGCACAAACCGAATTTCCAGACGGTGAAAGCAACATTGGGCAACGTCCTAGATTTGAAGAATAGTATGAAAAGGGTATACGGAATTATCATTGAACGCAAGCGTGAACTTTAGTACGCTTCATCGGCAGAGGGTTGAGAATATGAAAAGACGGATAGCGATTGGCAGGTTCCTTTTGGTGTGTGGACTGATCGGGCAACTGACAGGCTGGTCGAGTGAGGCCAAGCAGCCCAACATCATCTACATTCTGGCCGATGATTTAGGCATTGAGGAAGTCGGTGCTTACGGACAGAAACAGATTCGGACGCCGAATATCGATCGCCTGGCCCGTGAGGGATGCCGCCTGACGCAGTACTATGCGGGCTGTGCCGTATGTGCGCCGTCGCGGTGTACCTTTCTGACGGGGTTGCACACCGGACATGCCTTTATTCGCGACAATTACGAGTTGCCGAATCAGCAGGTCAATGGCCAGGTGATCTTTGGGGGCCAGATGCCGTTGCCCGCAGAGACCCGGACGCTCCCCACGCTTTTGAAGCAGGCAGGGTATGCCACCGCCTGCATTGGCAAGTGGGGGCTCGGCAGTATGGAATCCTCGGGGAGTCCGCTGCGGCAAGGGTTCGATTTCTTTTACGGCTACAACTGCCAGCGCCATGCGCACAACTATTATCCGCAGTATCTCTATCGCAATGATGTGGTTGAACCGCTGGATAATCCGGCGATTGCTTTGGGCGAAAAACTTCCGCAAGCGTGCGATCCTTTGGCCCCTGCAAGTTACAAGGCCTATTGTGGCAAGGTCTATGCGCCCGATCTTATGGAGAACGAGGCGCTCGCCTTTATTCGGCAGAACAAAGGAAACCCCTTTTTCCTTTTTTTCACAACGACGCTTCCACATTTAGGACTTCAGGCGCCAGAAACGCTGGTCGAGGCGTGCCGCAGCCGTTTCCCGGATGAAAAGCCTTATCTTGGCGGCAAGGGGTATGTGCCGTGCCGCTATCCGCTGGCGACCTACGCGGCCATGGTCGGGCATCTTGATCGCTCGGTCGGACGCATGGTGGCGCTGCTGGATGAGCTGGGTCTGGCGGAAAATACCGTGATCTGTTTTTCCAGCGACAACGGCGCAAGCTTCACGGTGGGTGGAAAGCAGGCAACGGATTTCGCGGCCATGGGGGCGCGGCGCGGAAACAAGGGCGATCTTTACGAGGGCGGCCTTGCTGCGCCGTGCGTGGTGCGTTGGCCTGGGCATATTCAGCCGGGGACGGTGTCGAACCATCTTTTCGCGATGTGGGATTTATTCCCGACATTCTGTGAGTTGGCCGATGTTGCTGTTCCCCGTGGGCTCGATGGACTTTCGATGCTGCCGACATTGATCAGGAAACCCGGTCAGGGTCAGCATACCGAATTGTATTGGGAGACGGCGCGGAATAAGCAGGCCTTGCGTCAAGGCGATTGGAAAGTGATCCTGTTTCATCCCTCGGAAAAGGTTGAACTGTATAATCTTGCGGATGACCCCGGTGAAACGAAGAACCTTGCGGCATCTGAGCCGGAACGATGCGCGTCTCTGTTGGCTGCGTTGCGTGCGCAACACCGCGATTCAGCGGAATTTCCATGGCGCACAAAGAAAATGGCGGGGAAGATCGTACATGAGTAAACGTTCAGTTCGTTTCTTCAATGACAGGGAAGTCCGCGCGGTTTGGGATGAGGCGCAGAACGCGTGGCGGTTTGCTGTGCTTGACATTATCGGCGTGCTCAACGAGGAGTCTGATTATGCCAAGACGCGTAATGATTGGAAATACGTGAAGGCCAAACTCAAAAAAGAGGGGAAGCCGTTGGTTAGTGCCACGACCCAACTGAAATTAACTGCATCCGATGGGAAAAAATGTGTCGATTGGAGCCAAATTAATAAAGCCGACTATCTGAATGCGATGAAGATAAGCCCTGTCGATAGCGGAGCCATTAAACAGCTGCTGCAAGATGCGCTGACCACTCACGTGGGCGATCGCGAAATCTTCATGAAAGGCATTGATTATTCGTACTACTACGAGCAGGAAGAGGAATGGTCGATAAAATGATAAAAAAACGAAACGCATGGGCGATATGTATTCTTTTATTGATAGGGTTGGCATGGGTGCTGATGCAACGTGCTCAACCCGCAGGGGCGCGCGTGCAGAATTTTCGGCAGGCATCGCTGATCGGGCAGGTCCAGCAGCGCGTTGCGCAGCTGTTCCACGCTCAGGGCCAAGCAGCCGCGGTTTCTTCAACGTTGAGCGAGGAGACGGCCCTGCGCTATCGCCGTCAGTTCGTTCCCTCGATCCCGCGGCAGAATCCCGGCCTGCCACCGGAAGATCAGATCCTGCTGATTGCGCGGCGCATCGAGACCGCGGGCGGCAAGATCGTTCAGATGGCGCGCACGGAGATGCAGCCGACGCAACGTGGAACGCGGCTCTATATCGTTCAGTTTTCGGAGGCCATTACAGACGCGACGCGTGCGCTGCTGCAGCGCATCGGCGCCGTTGAGCATGGGTATGTACCCAATCAGGCGCTTTTGCTTGAATTGACGCCGGCGCAATCCGAATCCCTGGTGCAGACCGAAGCGGTCAAGGCGGTCGTCGAGGTCGATGCGCAGGACAAGGTTCAGCCCTTTCTCGCGAATCTGGCCACGCGTGAAACCGGGTCCGTGCGCGCGGTGATCGAGCCGCTCTGTGCTGCTGATAGCCGCGCGATCGCCGCTGCGGTCAGCGCCGCGGGCGGAACAATCGAAGCAGCGGATCGCCTCATCCGCGCCGTAGTACCCTTGAGCGCCGTCCAGACCTTGTTGGCGCGCGCGGATGTGGTGTGGGTCGAAACGCTCTTGCGCAATAAGCGCGCCATGGATCTGGCGCATGCGCCTAAACATCTCAATACGCTGCCTGTCTGGAATCCATGGGGGTTGACCGGCAAAGGTCAAATCGCATCGACATCCGATTCCGGTGTGGATACGGGCGTGCCGGGCAATATCCATCCCGACTTGACTCCGAATGTGATTCAGGTCCTCTCCATGGATGACCGGACCACAGGTTCCGACACGTTTGGACATGGAACGCATACGGCGGGACTGATTGTCGGAAACGGCACGGCCAGTAGCGGCAAATACAAAGGCGCAGCGCCCGGTGCTGCGTTGATCTGCCAGGCGACCTATGTGGATGAGAACGGCTACTTCTACGGACTCCCTGACGACTTGAGCTATCTTTTCCAACCGACCTACACCAGCGGTGCGCGCATCCATTCCGGCAGCTGGGGGGGCGCCAACTATGGCGAGTATACGACTGAAGTCAAGTATCTTGATCAGTATGTGTTCGACCATCCGGATTTCCTGCCGGTTTTTGCAGCGGGCAATGAAGGCATCGATGCCAACAGCAATGGCGTTGTTGACGCCGACTCGATCTGTACGCCGGGAACGGCCAAGAACGTTGTGACCGTAGGCGCGTCAGAGAGTGATCGTCCCGTCAACACGGGAGGCTATTCAGCATACCGCAATCATGTGTTCGGCGGTTTTCCCGTCAATCCCTTATACAGCGATTACATTTCAACCTCCGCCGATGGCGTCCATCAAGGCATCTTTGCGATCTCGTCGCGCGGACCGGTCAACGATGGTCGGATCAAACCGGATGTGGTGGCGCCGGGTACGGATATCATCTCGCTGCGCTCCTCGCTGGCACCTGTGGGCAACACGTGGGGCGCGGTTGCAGGCTATGACAACCGCTATTGCTTCATGGGTGGAACGTCCATGGCCACACCGCTGATTGCCGGTGGCGCGTTGCTGATGCGGCAATATGCCGTGGAACGTGCAGGAATCGCTGCGCCCAGCGCGGCGCTGATCAAGGCCATGCTGGTGGGCGGCGCGCAGACGCTGACGCCCGGCCAGTTCGGAACAGGTTCGTACCGCGAAATCCCGGCTGCCTCGCCCAACTCGGTTGAGGGGTGGGGCCAGGCGAATTTCGCGCAGACCGTGCATCCTTCCGGCCAGATGGTGCGCCTGTACGACCGCATCACGCTGCCGAACCGCGCGACGAACACCTATAACGTTGTTCTCGCCACGAGCAACATGCCGTTGCGCGTCGCGCTGGTCTGGGTGGATTATCCCTCCACGACGTTGGCCGCGATTAACCGCGTCAACGATTACGATGTGCGCGTGATTGCGCCGGATGCGAGCGTGTATTATCCGAATGGCGGCAGTGCGGCGGATACGCTGAACACGGTGGAGACGATTACGGTCCCTTCAGCGACCGTCGGCACCTATCGCATTGAGGTCATCGCCAAAACCGTGATCTATTCCGGCGGCGCGGTAGCGCTCTATGTGCGCGGCGCCTTCGAAGCGCCCGCAGTCATCGTCCATACACCGCCGACGGAGTTGCCGCTTTCTGCCGATCCGATTCAGCTGGAGTATTACATGCAGTCGCGCTCGGTCTGTACGCAAGGCCAGACATCGGTGCGGTATACCTATGGCACGTCCAGCGGTCCGACGGGGAACTGGACAACGGTTGCGTCGTCCTATGTTTCGAACAGCCTCTATCGCGCCAGCGTGCAGCAACCCGGGCTGGCGGCTACGCTCTACTACTCCATCCAGGGGCCGAGCACGAATGGACTCAGCGTATCGACAACCAACTATTCCGTCTACGTGGGCGCTGCGGTTCAATTCGTGGCCGCGGGCAATCCGCAAAATTACGGGACCGTCACGCCGGCTTACGGTACGAACTGGCTGACCATGAACGTCGCGCGCCAAGTCTCCGCACCCACGACGGTCGAGGTGGATAACACGCAGCGCATGCGCTGCCAGGGCTATGTCGGCAGCGGCGATATTCCCTTCTTCGGCGTAACCAACGTCGTGGACGTCTCCTTGACGCAGGCCTCTTCGATTACGTGGGCGTGGAAGCGGCAGTATCTGCTGACGCAGCAACTCTCGGTGCCCAGCCTCTCCTATACCGCGGTGCTGGCAACAACGTGGCACGATGAAAACACGCTGGCGGCAACCGCTGCGGCGGACGAGTTGATCGTGGACAACAACAATACCTTCTATGCGCTTTCAGGGTGGCTTGTTGATGGCGTTCGCTATGCGCAGAATCCGCTGAGTTCCATCCTGATGTCCTCGGCCAAGACCGCTGCCGCGACCTATCTGCCCTATTTTCAAGACAGCGACAGCGATGGAATTTCAGACTGGTGGGGCTTGCGCTACTTCAACACCACGAGTGTCGACCGGTTCGCTGATCCTGATGGCGATGGCTGGATCAACTGGGATGAGTTTGACGACAATACCGATCCGCTCGATAACACCAGCGCGCCGACACCGCCGGAAATCACGGTGCATCCGCTGCTTGCGCTACAACAGGCCCATCCGCCGTGGACCGTGACCGCCACAGTCACGGATAATTTCAATGTCGAAGAGGTCTATCTGGTTTGGCAGGAGGCTGGGGATAGTACGTGGCAAATCACGGCCATGAACTGGATCTCGAATGGGGTGTATGGCGTGTCGTTTACGCCGCCGAACGTCGGTGCCAAGCGCGTCGAATACTACGTGATGGCATTTGATTTACTCGGAATCAATCTAGGGCATACGTTTGGTTCCCAGTCGGAATCGCACTATGTGCTGGGCGATTACAGCGCGCCCTGGCCGCAACTTTTGCCGGATCAGGATCAGATCTTTTCATTTGTCACTGCGTCTACCGCAACCTCGTGTACCTTCCGCATCAACAACCGCGCCGGGCCTGATCTGGATTGGCAGCTGCAGGTCGCATCGCGGGCGGTGTGGCTGACCGATAACTGGCAAGCGGATACGTCGTGGACGCAGACCACGAATCGCACGCCGCAGGGCCGCGCGACATGGTATTGCGGTGATACCGCATCGCGGACGTACGCGGATGGCACCTATGCGCATCTGGTCTCGCCGGCGTTCGTTGTTCCCGGACAGGCGCTAATGATCGTCCAGCAGTGGATCAGCACGGAACTCAACAGCAATGTTCCGGGCGAAGCATGGGATGGCGGCGTTGTTTCCATCAGCACGGACGACGGGACCACATGGCAGGCGATTGCGCCCAAGTCAGGGTATCCCTATGCGATTACGGAGAATGTCGATTCGCCCTTTGCTCCGCAGACGCCCTGCCTTGCAGGCGATGGCTCTGCTGGATGGGAAACGCTCCAGTTCGCGTTGGACAGTTATGCGGGGCAGACCGTCCGCCTTCGCTTCTCTTTTGGATCGGATCTCTATACGTCCGCGGAGGGATGGTATGTGACGGATCCCGAGATTTATCAATTTGGCGTGACAACGACGCCGACGAGCGGTTCCTTGCGTGCGATGAACGGAACGGACTGGGTGCTGCCGATCAATCCTGTTGTCCTGACGCCCCATGTCGAGCAGGCTCTGCTCGTCGAACTTTCCGGCAATTTCGCCGTGCCCCTGGTGGTTCCGGTCTATCTGCGCAAAGGCAGCACGCTTGCGCTGGCGATGGAGGGCCAGGGAACGATCAGCGCGGATTCAACCTTCCTCTTTGTGCCGTGGAACAGCCCGACCATTACGGCGACGGCTCCGACCTATTATCATGTGGATACGGTCGCAGCCGTTGGCGGTGCGAACTTCCTGTGGACCACCAATGTGCCGAGTCTGACTGCGACGCTCAGCGATCTGCGCGCCGATACCACGGTCACCGTGACGACCGCCATGAATGTGACCCCGACGCACAATACGCCCGAATGGTGGCTGGCGCAGTTTGGCATTGCGAGCAACTTCGACAGCCAGGCGGAAAGCGATCTCGACAGCGATGGTCTCTACACGTGGCAGGAGTACATTACGGGTACGGATCCGCTCAACCCAGCATCGCTCTTGCAGGTGCTGGGGGTCAGCAACAGCGTGGTGCGCTGGACCGGCGGCACGAATGCGCTGCAATATCTCCAGTTCACAGCCTCATTAACCTCGCCCTGGCAGACGGTCTTTACCAATCTGCCGCCAACGGCGATAACCAACACGTATCAGCACATTACGACGAACATGTCGGCGGGCTTCTATCGCGTGGTTGTGCCGTGAGCGCGCTGATCGGAAGAAGAATCTGATGAAACACACTTGGCTTTGGGGCGTCCTCATCTCGGCAACGGTTGTTGTCGCAACCGAACTGCCATGCGAGGTGTCGTGGGTCGGCAACACGTGGGGCGGAAAGCCCGCGTGGGTGCCGCAGGATGTGGACGATCTCTTCGTTACGCCTGAAGGCGATGTGTATACGCACGTTGGCTGGGAAGAGGGGGGCGGCAATGTGACCCAGTTCGATCGCGAGGGAACGTGGAAGGGCGTGGCCCGGCATACGCACGGGTGGGGTTATGGCGGCGGCGAAGCGGTCACCGCGAACGCGAACTATCTTTTCATTGCACAGCGGGCTGAGAATGAGCGCGGCAAGCTGGATGATCCGAACACGTGGCCACCCAAAGGCTTTTGCTGGTGGGGCATCTCGCGTCGCCTGCGCGCCGATTGCCGCACCGGGGTACCGTTTGTGGATGGCAAGGGCGGCAAAGGCGATACGCTGAAGCAGAGTTTCAAAGTCGTGGCTGAACTCCCGGACGGCGCAGCGGAAACGATCCGCGGACTTTGCGCCAGTGAACATGAACTCTTCGTCGCAATCAAACGCGCAGGCGTGGTGCGCGTGTACGATGTCGAGACCATGGCTGAGCTGCGCAGCTGGCCGGTGTCGCGTCCGGACCGGATGGTGCTGGATGCGCACAACACGCTCTGGGTCTTGTTGGCGCCTGAAAAAGGGGACGGGATCTGGTCGCTGGCAGGCTTTGAGATGGATGGCCGTGAAGTGGCGCGGATGGCGTTTAATGCTGCCGAACGGCCTGCGGATCTGGCGATTGATCGCAAGGGTCGGCTGCTGGTGAGCGATATCGGCGTGTCGCAGCAGATCTTGATTTTCGACGGACTGGCCGCGCGCGCGCTCCGCCGCTGTGGCACCTTGGGGGAACGCAACGGTATTTTCAGCGGACCGGTTCCCGGACGTGCGGGCGCGTTGCGTTTCAATCGTCCGCGCGGTGTGGGCTGCGATGCTGCGGGAAATATCTATGTGGCCAGCAGCGGCGGTACGGGCGGCGGCAGTACGGTACTCGAATCCTATACCTCCGAAGGCACCTTGCGCTGGCGGCGCTGCGGGCTCTTCTTTGTTGACCTTGCGGATCTCGATGCGGAATCAGAACGGAGCGTCTATTCAAAAGAGGAGCGCTTTGATTTTGATCTGAGCCGCCCTGCGGGACAGCAGGCCAGCTATGCTGCCTACACGGTGAATCCCTGGAAATATCCCGACGACCCGCGCATCCACATCTGGTCCGCAAACGCCGGGTTTGAACGGATTCGCGGCGTGCCGCTCCTCTTCGTCTCCAACATGGGCCAGGATATCGTGCAGGTGTTCCGCTTCAATCCTGCCACGGATGGCGAGATCGCGATTCCAGCGGCGCTGTTCGCCACGCGCAAGGTGCGCGTTCAGAGGCCCGGCGATGACTGGCCGCGCAGCGCGCCCGACGGTGCCTGGTGCTGGACTGATCACAACGGCGATGGCGCGATCCAGACCAACGAATATGCGCATGTCGGTGCGGCCAGCAACGGCTGCGTCTTTGTGGACAGCGCTGCAACAGTCTGGCGGGTTTACAAGGAGGAGGCAGTCGGTGTTCCATTCCAGGCGTTCACCACAGCGGGGGTCCCCACGTGGGACTGGGCCAAGCCACGCACCGTGTCATGTCCTGCAGGGCTGAGCGAGTTGCGTCGCTTCAAAGTCGATGTTGCGAGCGATGTGGCAGCCTTCGGGGGTGACGCAGGAAAAGACAAGCATCAGCACTGGAAGCCGATGGGTCCGGTTGTGTTGGTTTATCGTGATGTGCTGAAGGGGCAACCAGTGAAACTGTGGTCCGCGGTATTACCGTATGCCGATGGCAGCAAGGGACATGAGTCGGCTGAACCGATGTCGATGGAGATCGCCGGAGACTATCTCTTTGTCTGCTACACGCGCGGCTTGAAAGACGAAGGAATCACGTGGGCTTTTGTCAAAGTCTACGGGCTTCGCGATGGACGCTTTGTCGGTAACCTTGTCCCTGAACGCGTCACGGGCGAACTGGGGTTGCTTGATCTAGAGGATGCGTTGCGCGTGCGGCGGCTGCGCGATGGCAGTTACCTGCTCTTTCTGGAGGATGACTACAAGGCCAAAAGCGTGATGATGCGTTGGCGGCCGTGATGAACGTACGCGGTAATCTTGACCTTTTCGGTCTACGTCTCGCATAATTGATTTCATAACTGGTTTACGTTTAATTGAGGAAATAGGAATATGAAACGATATCTGATGGCAGGTTCGGTGTTAGTAATGGGGACGCTTCAAAGCTGGGGGGGATCTGCGTCTGCATGCTGCGTTTGAGGGCAGTTTCGTCGATACGGGACCTTCAAATATGACGCTGACGGCATCCGGCAATGCGGGGATTGAGTCGCGGTTATCGCGGACTATTTTAGGCGCAGGTTCGCTGTTGCTCGACGGTAAGGACAACTCTTTTCTCGCGCTGTCCAATGCGGTGGTGTTTGCCAATGGTACGCCCTGGTCGGTGGCGTTCTGGGCGCAACGCGGTGAAACCTCCGCCGGCCAAGGCATGGTGATGGGGCGTCGCGAGACCAATAACGATTTTATCTGGTTGAACGATAATTTTACCGGATTTCGTTTCAGGTCATCAACCGGCGCGAACGTCGATTTTACCACGGTGCGGGATCTGAACGTGCATCATTATGCGCTCAGTGCGTCAGGCAGCGGCGCGCTGACGCTCTATGTCGATGGTGTCCTTGCAACGAATGCGACAGGAGTGAATACCGCGTTTTATATCGATACGATCGGATTGGCCTATCCAACCAATAACCTTCACTATGCCTTTAAGGGATTGCTCGATGATGTGCGCGTATACGATCAGACTTTGGATGCGACGAGCGTTTCCAATTTGTATCAGCTGCGGCAGCCGCTTACGCTGCAGTATGCCTTTGAAGGTAATTTGAACGACAGCGGGTCGTCCGGCAACACGGGAACCGCAGGCGGAAATGCGACGTTAGTTACTGGACGTTCCCGCGTGATAGTGGGTTCCGGCGCGTTGATGCTGGATGGCGCCGATTCGTCATTGGTCGCGCTCGCGCAAACCGTGACATTTTCGAATACGATGCCGTGGTCAGTCGCTTTCTGGGCGCAGCGCAGTGCAACGGGAAACGACAAGGGCATGATCATGGGTGAGATCCAGACTTCCGATGACTTCATCTGGCTCAACGACAGTTTTCTTGGATTGCGGTTCCGCTCGTCGAACAGCACAACGTTGGATTTGAATGCGCCTAAAGATTGCAATCGCCACCACTATGCGTTGGTCGCCACTGGTGAAGGCCGTATCAACTATTACGTGGATGGCTTGCTGGCTTCGAACGTGGCCATGGCGAATACCAGTTTTACGATCAACACCTTGGGGCAAGGGTATGTCACCAATGCGAACCACTATGGCTTTGCAGGTGTTCTGGACGATGTCCGCATGTGCGGATATACGCTCGATACCAATGCGGTGTGGTCGCTGTTCAAGATGGGACAGACCACGTCGCTGCACTATACCTTTGACGGTACTGTGAAAGACAGCAGCGTTTCGAACAATGACGGCAAGCTGGTGGGCACAGCCGCCTTAACCGCGGATGCGGCGCAGGTTGCTGTCGGAACCGGGGCGCTGGTGCTCGATGCTGCGGGAAATTCGTATGTGGCGCTGTCGAATGCGCTTGCTTTTTCATCAAGCGAACCTTGGAGTGTCGCCTTCTGGGCGCGTCGGGGCGAGCTCGGCTCCAATAAGGGGATGGTCGTGGGATCGCGTACGAACAACAACGATTTTATCTGGTTGAATGATGCTTACAACGGCTTCCGTTTTCGAGCTTCCGACAATACGACGATTGATTTCACAACAACGAAAGATCTGAACCTGCACCACTACGCGCTCGTTGCGGCAGGCGGTGGCGGACTTAAGTTTTATTGCGATGGCGTTGCCGTTTCCTCGGCAACGATCGCGAACACCAGTTTTGTGATTGATTCCGTGGGGCGCGGCTATACGGGTTCAAACTATGATTTCAAGGGCGTGCTGGACGATGTGCGTGTCTATGCCTACTCTTTGGACGGGATCAGTGTTTCGAACCTCTTTACCTTGGGAACCAATACAACCCCGGTCGTGACGTCGACGGTGACCGTGGAGCGCGTCCGCGTCTATCTAGTGGCCGGACAATCGAATGCCGATGGCCGCGCGGTCACGACGAATCTGTCCAGCGCCTTGCAGCAGCCGCAGACGAATATCGACTTTTACTACAACGGGACGTTGACCACGTTGCGACCGCTGACGAGCAGCGGTACGCAGTTCGGCCCGGAGATCACGTTCGGACAGCGACTCGCGTCGCGTCTGAATGCGGATGCGACCAATCGCGTCGCACTCATCAAATACGCGGTGGGCGGAACGAAGCTTTACAATGATTGGAAAGCCAACGGCACGGCGACCACTGATGGGGAGGGTGCATACTACATCAGCTTCCAGCAGGCTGTGAGCAATGGCTGGAAGGCGTTGACGAACGCCTATCCTAAGGCTGTCTTTTCGCTCGAAGGCATGATCTGGATGCAGGGTGAAAGCGATGTGCCATCAGCCTCCGCCGCCTATTTCAGCAACCTGACGAATTTCATTGCCGATGTGCGCGTAACCTATAACCGTCCCACGCTTCCTTTTATTGTGGGTCGTCTCTCCGCTGGTCAGACCGGTGCCGGCAACGCGGTCTTGCTGGCCGTGGTTCGTCAGGCGCAGACCGATGTTGCCGCTGCGGATCCGTGGACAGGCGTGGTCGATACCGATTCGTTCGCGTTGAAATCCGATGCGCTTCATTTCGATGATCAAGGTCAACAGGCTCTGGGCAATGCCTTTGCGGATCAGCTGCTCTATCTGTGCGATGTAGAGGGGCTTTTTAGCGCAGGTCGGCTTAGCGCCGAAGCTGCAGAACCGCAAGCCGATGCGGACGCGGACGGTCTCTGTAACTGGGATGAATGGATTGCAGGAACAGATCCATCGCTGAAAGGATCCGTGTTCGCGGTGACCAATGCGCCCTCGCGTTACGAAGATGGCCGCTATGTCATTCAGTGGCCAAGTGTGGCTGGCCGCGTGTATGCGATTGAGCGCAGCACGAATTTGACGAGCGATGCCTTTGCGCCGATCGCCTCAGGATTGCCTGCGGTTCCGCCGCTGAATATCTATACCGATACGATTCCGCAGGGTCCTTCAGCCTTTTATCGGATCCGCGTGACACGTCCGTAATCAACAGGAGCGTCACGGGTGTCGCTGAACCATGAAACACGTGAACTTTCATGAAGGGGGAAATACTGGGATAGTTGCTAAAGATGCGTTGCAGGCCGAGCGTAAGTCGCCCGGTCTGCAAATTGAACCATTATTCGTTTTCTGCTGATCGCGTATCATCCGTGGTCCACGTGTAGACGACTTTGCGATTTCACACTTGACTCTTTTCGTGTGCATTTGCATGATAAACGCACCTGAATT
>CAZMLC010000075.1:9138-12944 GCA_964567125.1 uncultured Akkermansia sp. | reverse complement strand
GGCGCAAGCAGCCCCGCGGCGATGCGCAGGAGCGTGCTTTTGCCCGAGCCATTGGGACCGACAATGCAGGTCAACCGTTGCGCGCCGAGACGGAGCACAGGTACGTCCAGCGACCACGGATTTTCGGCGTAGCGGAACGACGCCTTTTCGATGACAAGGGTTCCTCGGTTATTCACAATGGACTTTCGGATGGATGGCATTGGCAAAGGCCTGCGCGATCGCGCCGATGCGCGGCCCGGGGATCAGTAAGAAATCGTTGGTCAAATAGTGTAGCTTCGCCTGCTGAATCGCCGGGGTCTGCGCCAGCGCGGCCCAGTCCGCGGTGAGTTGCGCGCGCGTTGCGTCGGCAAGTCCGTCCGGATGCAGTTCAAGCACGACTTCAGGCTGCCGCACCAGCAGCGCCTCCTTGGAGACGTTCGGGTACAAACCCGTGGCATCAGCGAAGATATTGGTGCCGCCGGCGAGCGTGACGATCTCGTTGAGGAAGGTGTTGGCCCCGACGGTGTTCAGCCCGGTCAAGTCGCCGGGGGTCCGTCCGAAGAGCAGCAGCACACGTTTCGGCGGCTGCGCTGCGCTGTGCTCCGTGATCACGCTGAGTGCCGTGCGCAGCTCCGTCTCCAGGTGCTCCCCGCGTTCCGTCACGGCCAACAGCGTGGCGATCGCGCGGATCGAGGCGTAAAGGTCCGCAAGGGTGTCCAGCTTGACGCCCTGGAACTGCAAACCATAGGTGTCGGCGAAGGCGGAGAGGGCATCGTGCTTGCCCTGCGTCACGATGCAGTCCGGCCGGACTGCCAGCAACCGCTCGCGGTTCGGATTGACAATGCCGCCGATGCGTGTTTTCTGTTGCGCTTCAGGAGGGAATGCGGTGTAGTCGCTGACGCCCACCACGCGGTCGCCGCAGCCGAGCGCAAAGACGATCTCCGTGACAGCCGGAGAGCCGCAGATGATGCGCTGCGGCGGAGGTGTGGCAGGTCTCAGGGTGGCTTTGCGTGCGCATCCGGTGCAGCCGAGCAGCAGGAACACGCACAATACGCGCAAGAAAAGCGAGACGGTGGGTCCGTCTGACTTCGAGTTCCAGCAAAAAGAGTGACGTTCAACGATCCTCATCTCGCGTAAGGATTTCCGGTTGGCTATCAGGCTCGTCTTCTGGCTTACCCTCGTCTCGGCCGCCTTCCCATCCAGAGGACAGTGGCGTGAATGGCCGGAAATCTCCGCACTCGCGGAGGAGGTTTACAGCGGCGCGACCGCGTCCGAATTGCACGGACTTTCGTACGCCTGATAGCAAGGATGTGTTGTTAACATAGCATATCCGCGGGGAAAGCGTCAATGCGTTGTCCAGAAGAATACGCCCCACGCGTCGCGCATCGAGGGTCGAGCGTCGAAAAAAACCATGAAACACATGAACCTTCATGAAAAGGACTTCTTCGTGTGAATCCGTTTGCCGCCGCGCGAATGCGGCAGGAAAGTTCGCGATGTTCTTCGGGTGTGAAGTCGTGCTCGACTCACGACTCACGACGCGCGACGCTCGGGAGGAGCGTCCCCGCTTACGATTATCCAAACAAGCTTTTTATAAAAATCATTTCTGGCTTGTCGTTCAGAAGGATTAAGAAAAGAATGCTGAAATTCTAGTACCCACCCGTCCTCTATTTTGACTTCAGCTCCACAATTTGGGCAGACCCCTTTAGCTCCTTTTGTGGCTTCTACTTTTGTCGTATTGACGAGTGCATATCGCATACTTTACTTCGCTGTTTTCCATTCGTGAATCTGCTGATTACAGAGTGCGGGTGGTAAAAAGGTTCCTGATGTTTGTAGGGCTTCAAGTTTTATAATAGCGTCTGTGGTTGTGAGTAAGGCGCGGTTGACGAGGCGATTAAATATCCAGAGTATACCATGCACCGTAATTCCTTCGGCTTCAGCTGTCTTGCGCAAGGCGGCATCGCCGGAGAGCAACAGCGCTTGCTTTCTTTTGGCGAGAATCAGAACAGAGGCATCTTCAATGCTGATGCGATGCTTTTCTCGCATGTTGACCGCTGTTGTAAGTTCGTTTGGTGTGAGTGCTTCGACAATCAGCAACCCAGCATCGACAAAGGGCTTCAGAATCTTTTTCTGCGCCTCTTCTTGAATTTCCAATTGCACAAGATCAGAGATGTATGTGGTAATACCAAGTTTAAACCACAATCCAAGAAGGTCGCTCTCAATGAGATCGATCAGGATGTTTGCATCTTTGACCGCTATATTCATACCTGTTAAGCAATGACACTGTGAAGTTCCTTGCGGAACGCGTTCAAATCTTGTTTTAACAAGGCTGCTCCTTTAGAGAGCGTGATGCGCTCTTCTGCGACGCCCCGCCTGACTAACTGTCGAAAACGCATGGGCGTTTCATCACAGGTGCAGCGTCCATCATCTGGCTCACCTTTGCTTCGCCAACCCTCCTTATTTGCATATTTACAAAAGTGAACATACATTTCGGACGAAATCGTTTTGAGCTGTTCCGCGCGTTTCATAATAGCCATCATGGAGACACCAAAGATATCCTTTAGCTCCATCAACTCGCTCAGACCTATTCGGTTGCGGTACTTGCCGAATTCGTACACGAAGTTTTCTTTGGGGAGGAGGAATGCTCCAGCAAAGCGATAGGCGATATCTTCTTCCAATTTTTCATCCGTTGGCATGGGCAAAAGAACATGCGCCGCCTCATGGACGCACGTCATGCGTTTGCGAGGCTTGTTGGAGGTCTCGGACAGGACGATCAGTGGCGCGCCATCCGCCTCGGCTGAAAAACCATCCAGCTTGGAATCAAACGCCAGTTCACAGATTTTGATGCCTTTTCGCTCCATCAGGTTTATGACACTGGGGATCGGATCTGTTCCTAGATTCCATTTTGCGCGGAGCTGATCGGCATAAACATCTGCCTCCTCTGCTGAAGACAATGGTTTCTCTTTTGGGAATGGGCTTTCAAAGGTTGCGATATTACCGGACAACTCCTCTGCCTCGCGATACCTCTCAAAGAAATCAGTTGCCTGCTCAATCGCAGCCTCGACTTTCTTCCCTTTCAGGGCCGCTCGCTTGCGATAACTGATCTTTCCGCACTTCACGGTGAACGGCCTGAAAAAGAAATCCGCAGGCTGTTGTAGGGTCTGTGCCACAGCCACCAGAATTGCGCTGCCTGGGAACATCTCCCCGCGTTCATACCGTGCCAGGGCCGTGTGGGAGACCTTGCCTCCAGTTGCTGCTGCCAACTCACGCAACGACCACCCCTGCATGATCCTGGCCTGCTGTAACCGTTTACCAAAAACATTCTCCTCACGCATAAAACCCTCCGTTTCCTATTTGTTTACAACATTACGATTTATTGTTGACTTTGTAAACATCAAAAACTATCATATTTTGTGAAAAAGCCAACCTCGTGTTTGCACACAAAGTTGGCTTGTGCCTCCCGAAATAACCCTATGAGGAGGGACAAAGCTCGGTGGCTGTAAACATAGTAAAATCATCGTAGCCAATGACCGAGTGGCGTTCAAGCGTATTTCGCACTTACCGGGTTAAAAATAACAAAAAAGGTACTTGAAAAATGGGTTCAAGTAACATTCATGCTGTTCCCCATCATGATGGTTGGGGCGTGCGTCGCGAAGGTGCGTCTCGCGTGTCATCGATCCACGATACACAAAGTGATGCTGCTCGTGTCGCACGCCAGACGGCTATTCGGGAAGGCGGTGAAACTTTTATTCACCGTCCTACCGGAGAGATCCGTGATCGTAGCAGTTATGGGAACGATCCGTGTCCGCCTCGCGGATAAGCAACCAAAA
>CAZMLC010000075.1:0-9038 GCA_964567125.1 uncultured Akkermansia sp. | reverse complement strand
AAACCCCGACCACTGATCACTGCGCGTCCCCGCTTACTTGAGGGGACGCACCTGCGGCTTAGCGTTCCAGCCCTTGACCACGAGCGTGGCGTCGGACGGGAGGGTAGCGCGTTCGGTTTCGAGCGTGATGGTGCGTTTTTCGCCCGGCAGGAGAGAGAAAAAGTTGTCGGTATAGAAGGTCGGGCGGACCGGCTTCTGCGCGGCATCGAGCAGTTGGAGCTGGGTCATGAAGGCGAGGCTGGTGCCGACGTTCTCGACGGTGACATCGATGTGGGCGGATGTTGCGTCGCTGCGCTGCGCATGCGCGATCTTGAGCGTGGCGGGCAGCAGCTTGGCGAGGTCTTCAAAGCCTGCGGTGCAGGGACCGGTGACTGTCTTCTTGCCTTGGTAGACGTTGGTTGAACGCCAGTAGAAGGTGTCGGAGACAAAAGCGCCCTTGTCATCTGTGAGCACCAGCTTGATGAAGTGGACTGGCGTGATGTCCGGCGGGAAGGTGAGCGCGAAAACCTTGTGCGCCAGGCCATCTTCGGGTAAGTCGATCTTCTTCTGTTGGGAACTGATTTTTTTCAGGTTGAAGTCGTAGACGTCCGCCGTTACGGTATAGCCTTTGAAGGCTTTGTAGTAGTCGTTCACCACGGTGACGGTGTTGGAGAGGTAGTCGAACTGCGCATGGAGCGGTTCCAGCGCATCCTGTGTGAAGTAGAGCGCAGCCGTGGGTTCGAGCGACCAGTCCCACATGCGCGCGCCAGTCTGGCGCAGGGGCGAGTTGTGATACCAGAAGAGGAGGCCGGCGCAATAGCGGTCGCCGAAATCCAGCTTGTTGGCATTCCAGACCTCCCAGATCGAGCGGAAGCCGGAACCGCCGACCGCCTGCGCCTTGGTGGCGTAGTCGTCGATATTGGCGGAGGGACCGTACTGGTTCACGAGGTCGTTGTAGAGCGTGGTGATGAGGTGGAAGCCGCCGCCGTCGTGGTAATCCCAGACCTCCTTGTTGATGGGCCAAAGATCCTTTTCATCCATCATTTCGCGCAGGCATTCCACAGTCGGCAGGCAGGGCATGCCGTATTCGGGATTGAAGCCGTCCACGCGGCTGCCGCGATCCGAGGCGGAGTTCTCGTAGTGACGCATGGGGTTTACGGTCTTGTAGGGCGAACCATCGTGCACGCCGTCGCATTCGGACTGCATCATGTAGCACCGCGTGGGGTCGAGCTGCTGGATGAGCTCCTTGGCGCCGGCGACTTCGGTCGATTCGTTGGAGGAGACATAGTGAGCGAGCGAGGCGTGGTTGCGGATGCGTTTGACCGTGTGCGCGACGTTCTTGAGGTAGAGCGGCTGGTCAACCGGATGCCGGGTATCGCCCGTGAGCCAGAATTCGGTCCAGACCGGCAGGCCGAGTTCATCGCAGAGCTGGAAGAAATAGTCGGACTCCGCAATGCCACCGCCCCAGATGCGCAGGAAATTCACGCCGCTCTGCGCCGTGTAACGTAGCTCCGCGTACATGCGGGCATCGTCCGCGCGCAGCAGGGCGTCCGGGATCCAGTTCGTGCCGCGCACGAAGAAGCGCTTGCCGTTGACGTAGAAGGTGCGCGAGTGATCCGGGCTGTTCTGATCCGAGGTGATTTCGCGGATACCGAAGCGCGACTGGAGCGCATCGCTGGCGACATAGGTTTTGGTCTTGACATCCTGCGTCTGGACCGTGAAGGTGATTTCGTAGAGATTCTGCGGCCCTTTATTGATCGGCCACCAGAGGCGCGGGTTCTTCAAAACAAGCTGGGGATGGGTCTTGGGCGAGAAGGTGATGGTGCGGATTTCGCCGCGGAAGAGGGTGGTGTCATAGGTGAAGCGGATGCCCGTGCCTTTGATCTCGCCGATCAGCTTGATCGTCTGGCTGGCGGTAGTGGGATTCTCCACCTCGACCGAGGCCGTGAGGTCGGCGACGTCGTAGTTGGGCTTCGCGAGCGTCGAACGGACAAAGGGGTGGCGCAGCGCGACCTTGCCGGTGGTGAAGAGCGAAAGACTGCGCCAGATGCCGGTATTGCGGTCGCGCACGCCATCGTTAAAGGTAAAGTCCCAGCCGACGGACATCAGCATGGTCACATTCTTGCCGATTTCACCGTCGCCGCCGTTGCGGAACTCATTGTTGGCGGCACCCCAGGATTTGAGCTTGGTGTCGCCTGCGACATCCACGGGCAGGACCTTGATGGCGAAGGCATTGGCCTTGCCGGGGAGGACATAGTCCGTGACATCGATGAATTCCTGGCAGAACATGCCGGCGGTGCAGAAGGCTAGCTTGCCGTTGATCCAGATCTCCGAGCGGTAGTTGATGCCGTCCGCGCGCAGCCAGACGGTTTTGCCGGCATAGGCTACGGGCAGATCAACGGTTGTGCGGAACCAGTAGGTGTAGAAATCGCGGCCCACATCGTTCAGATCGGGAATGATCTTCTGCGTCTTCTTGTTATTGAGGCCGTAATCCGGCGCGGGGTAGACCTTGTTGTAGACGAGCGAGCCGAGCACCGTACCGGGGACAATCGCGGGTAGCCAGTTTTCCGCGACATAATTGGTGCGCGAGAGGGTTGCGCCGCAGGCCTGCACGTCGCTGGCCTTCTTCATCGACCATGAAATGGCGCCGTTGTGTTGGGCGACCGAATCAAGGACGAGTCGGTTTTCGCGTTCCTGATAGGCGGCTGGCCGTGCGCATACCGTGGCAGCGGCGAGGGCTGCCACACTGAAAAGAGCGACATAATTCATCGTGATCGTCTCCGTGGATATTCTGCAGATGGCCCTCAGTGTATCCCATTCGTAAAAACAGGTCAAACCGCCTTTTACGGGGGCTGCATCACGGCGGCTGAATTCGTAAAAAAGGGATTGCCCGGGGTGCGTGAACTGCGCTATTCTATGGCATCGTTTGAACCCTGGTTTTGTGACAGGGCCAGGGTTGCAACGGAGTGACATACAGCACGGACATGTGGTACCTTTTCAAATTTATCGGCTTCTTGATCAAAATGGCCGTGATGGCCGTTCTCCTCGCCATCATTGGGGTCATAGCCGCGCTTTTTATCTTGGACCGCGGGGTCCCGGATTCGCTGGTGCAGCGGGCGCTCGATAAGATTCCGGCGGACGTGGTGATCTTGCGCGTAGGACGCGTCTCGTTTTCGCTGGGTACGGGCGTGAAGGTTGAGGATATCAAGGTCTTTCCGAAGAGCATCACGGAGAAACCGCTGGTCACAGCCTCTGAAGTGGTGATCGATGTCGGGGTTTCGCCGACGATGCCGCTCAATCGCCGTCTGCGCAGCATTACGATCAAGAATCTGGATTTCCCGACCGTGCCGCGCAAAAACAGGTCGAGTCATGTGGCATCCGTGACGAATGCGCCTGCGCCTTCGCCGGAGGCGGTGGTGGCCGCGGTTGTAACCAATGCGGTGCCGGGCATGGGCATTTTGCTCCCGACAATCGAGCCGTTCAAATTGCATCTGCAGAAATGCGCGATTCTGGGACTGCTGGCCGACGATGTGCAGGCTACGATTGTGGTCCAGCATCCGAAGGTTGTGATTTCGGAACTCAAGGTTGTTTTACCGGACTCCGCCTCGGGCGGTCTGCCGGTAACCGGTACCGCCACGTTGAACGTGGAGGAGCAACGCGTGATCGGCGAGGCCGCCGGCCAGGCGTATCCGCATAACATCGTGCCGCTCTTGCGCGAGTTGCATGCCAAGGGCGCGGTGCGCCAGATCGATCCGTTTGGCGACTTCAAGCATCCGATCAACGTGAAATATAACCTTGATATTGAGCTTGTGCATGCTGACTTCGCCATGCTGATCGGTATTGACTGCGGGCCGTGTACGTATTATGGCGTTCCCTTTGAGCGCGTGCGGGGCAGCGTCTACGTGACGGATACCAACCGTTTGACCACCGTCGACATCGGGCCGATCGATGCCGTGAGCCAGTCCGGGCCGATCACGGGGACGCTCAACTACCGCAGCAACACGGACATGCTGGCGATCGATGCCAAGACGACCATGCAGAAGGAGCATCTGCTCGCCATCATCAATGTGCTGAACCACGGCGAACTCGATTCGATTCACTGCGAGACCAACCTGACGTTTGAGGGCAAGGGCGAGATCGCCATCGATGTGCATCACAGCGCGCGTCCGACCGACTTTGACGCCAAGCTGGGGTTGGCGAAGGGCCGGATCTTGAATGTGCCGGTGCTCGACATGAAGGCGGATATGAAGCTGGCGGGGTATTCGGCGGCCTTCAGCAACGTGAGCGCGCGCACGCCGCACGGCGGCAAGATTGAGGGCAATATTGTTTTTCACTATCCCAACTATGTGGCCAGCAACACGACGTTTACCACGGAACTGTCCGTGACGAATGCGGCTATGAACGAGCTGCTGCGCGTCGCCAATGTGACCAACGAGATGGCGGGCGTGGTGGATGGCAAATTAACATTAAAAGGCGGCGTGACGGGGCGGATCTTGAAGAGCTTTGACGGTGTAGGCTCCGTCAATATTTCGCAGAGCGTGCTGAGCCGCATGCCGCTCTTTGCGGGCTTTACCGAATGGATGTCGTCCAACGTTCCGGGCGTAGGCGCCTTGGTGACGCAGTCGTCAGGTACCATGGACTTCACGGTGCAGCAAGGGGTACTTAAGACGGAAAACTTAAAGATCGAGGGAAATATCTTCGGGTTGATCTGTCGTGGAACGTACGACTTGGATGCGGATGCGATCGACATGGTCGCGCGCTCGCGCTTTTTCCGGTCGAACACCGTCACCGGGTTTATCACGAGTTTATTTGCCAATCCGGTTTCGTGGGTCTTGCTGGAGTTCCGCGTGTTCGGCTCGATCAAGAAACCCGAATGGAAGTATTTGAGCGTGGTTGAAAAACTGATGGACTCCATGAGCGATTCCACCCCGAGCGAAAAATCGGGAAAAGGTGGTCATGCCGAAAAGTAGTGCAGTAAAACACGCGGCGACTGGACAAGCGCTTGTCCCGCAGGAGGGTTTAGCGATTGTGCTCGGCAGCGGCGGCGCGCGCGGCTGGGCACATGTGGGGGCGCTGCGGGCCTTGACCGAGCTGGGTATTTCCCCGAGCCTGGTTACGGGTACGAGCATCGGCGCGATCATCGGCGCTTTTTATGCGGCCGGGGCTTTGGATGTCGCGGATGAGTTAGCGGAGCGTCTCGACTGGAAGCAGATGGCGCGCCTCTTTTTCGAGGTCAATCTGCCGCGTTCGGGTCTGCTCGAAGGTCGGCGCATCATGCAGCTCCTGCAGACGCACATTCCGGTTTCGCGCATCGAGGATTTGGAGTTGCGCTACGCGGCGGTGGCCACGACGCTGGCCACGCATCAGGAAGTGGTCCTCAAGGAGGGCGATCTGTTTTCCGCGATTCGCGCCTCGATCTCCATTCCCGGCGTCTTCATCCCGATCGAATTGGGGCAGGGCACCTGGGTGATCGATGGTGCGCTGACTAATCCCTTGCCGGTCAGCGTGGCACGCAGCATGGGTGCCACAAAGGTGATCGGCATCGATGTGAATCTTTCAGAAAACCAGGAAGATGCGAAAAAAATTACGGCGAAGCCGACGCTGTTAGACGTGTTGGTCCGGACGATTCGGCTGGCGGAGAATGCGATTACGCGGGAACGGCTGCTGCGCGAACCGCCGGATGTGCTGATCCAGCCCAAGGTGGGGCATATCGGGACTCTGGATTTCTTCCGGGGACAGGCTACGGTCAAGGCGGGGTATGACGCTGTGCTGGAGCAGGCCGGGGCGCTCAAGGCGCTGCTGGCCGGGGAATAGGACGTGGATATGATCGAGGCATTGACAATCATTGCGGGGGATGGCGATTATCCTGCGATTATGGCTGCGGGTGCGCGGCAGGCGGGCGTGAAGCACATCACCGCGCTGGCGATCCGCGGAGCAGCCAATCGCTGGCGCCTAAAGCCGCTAGTCGATGAATGGGTGCCTGTGGGGATCGGCGAGCTGGAACGCGTGCGCGCCTGGTGCGCGGCCCACCGCGGCGTTGCGCTGACCCTTGCGGGCGGCGTGCCGCCGACCTCCATGTTTGCCACGCGACTCGATGCGTTGAGTCGCTCGCTGCTGGCGCAGCTGCATGCGCGGCATGCGCATTCGATTATCGGAAAGATTTGCGAGGTTCTCTCGGAGGCTGGGGTGCGCGTGATTTCCGCAGCCTCATTCATGGATGAGGCGTTTCCCAAGGCTGGGGTTCTGACGCACCGTGCGCCGGATGCACGCGAGGCGCAGGACATTGCCCTGGGACATTCCGTGGCCATGCAGATCGCGGCGCTGGAGATCGGCCAGAGCGTGGTGATTAAAAATGGCGCCGTCGTGGCGGTTGAGGCGCTGGAAGGCACCAACAAGACTATTCTACGCGCCGGCAAACTCGGCGGCGCGGGATGCGTGCTGGTGAAGGTCGCCAAGGAGGGCCACGACATGCGTTTTGACATTCCGGCGTTTGGCGTGCGCACCTTGAAGCGGTTGCATCAGGCCGGCTTTAGCGCGGTCGCGCTGCAGGCTGGTCGGACGCTCTTTCTCGAGCGCGATGCTGTGCTGGCGCTGGCCAATCGCTGGGGCATGGCGATCCGTATTGTGGATTCGGGGCTGCCGCCCTTCCAGACGCGGCCTGAATAAACAGCGGGTTACGGTTGCGCCTCAACATACTTCAGGAAGACGTTGAGCGCCTCCTGCGCCTGCTTGGCCGCTGCACTGCCTTGACGTTGCACCATCCAGATCGCGATGGTGTTATTCTTGCGAAAAACGTGTGCGGAAGTTCCGAGTGCTCCGCCATGGCCAAAGTGGTCCGGGCTCGTCGTTAATCCAAACCCATAGTCGGTCTTAACACTCTCCCCCGTCTGTTTCGAGGTCATCGCCCGTACGGATTCCTCCGAGAGGATGCGGCGGTTTTCGTAAACGCCACCCGCAGCCAGCATCTGGTAAAAGTGCAGCACGTTCTCTGCTGTGGAGAAGAGCCCGCCTGCAGGCATGGGGTAGCGGTTCAGGCGGCTATCGAGCGGAAAGGTCAGATATTCAGTTTGAACTTCGAGCAGTTTTTTACCATCGTCAGAAAGCGCGTAGGTTTTGGCCAGACGGTTGAGTGTGCTGAGCGTCGGGACAAAGGTCGTATCGTTCATGCGCAGGGGCAGGAAGATATTTTTCTGCATGAAGGTCTCATATGACATGCCGGAGACGAGCTCAATGATATGGCCGCAGATGTTGAACCCGATGTTCGAGTAGAGATATTGCGTACCGGGTTCGAATTGCAGCGGCGTCATGGCGTAGAACATGGCTGTGGCGCGGACAGGGAAGGTGTCGAGCGCTTTGGTTTCAACCGGCGCTTTGAAGGGGAACCCTGCGGTATTGCTCATCAGGTGACGGATCGTGATGGGCGTTTGGGGATGCGAAAAAACCGTCCATTCGTTGGTGGCCTTGTGGAGTCGCCAGAGACCTTGATAGACGGGCAGATATTTGGTCAGCGGGTCATCGAGATTGATCTTCTTCTGATCAACCAGGATCATCATGGCGGCGCAGGTCATGGCTTTGGTCTGCGAGGCGATCCAGAAGGCTGTGTCCGCTTTCATCGGCTTTTGCCCCGCGATATCGGCGAATCCGATGGTCTCTGTGGTGAGCACCGCGTTGGTCGTGCCGATCATCATCACGGCGCCGGCGAGGAGATTCGAGTCGACAAAGGGTTTGAGCTGTTCTTTGAGCGATTGGGCGAAGAGGTTGAACGTCAATGAGAGAACGGTCAACACGGTAAAGTGTGATCTGTGCATCGGGGTGATCCTTCGCATTTATTTTGCGCCATGAAGTGTGACGCGATAGGCGAGATCGAGCTTCGCGTGAGGCGCCAGCTCAAGGCCTGCGGTATAGATGGGGGATGGATTGATAAAGGGAAACTTTTTGCGGGCATAGAAGCGTGTGGTCGGTGTTCCTTTCAGCACCTGAACCGTGATGCCGCAGCCATTGGTCGGATCTGAATAGTCGACCCACTCCACCGCGGATGTGCGGATGGCTTGCTGGTCGCTGCTCTGGATCGAGCTGGTCACGGTAAAGTCATTGCAAAGCGGTGCCAGCCGCACGCCAAACCCGGCATAGCCGCCGGAATTCTCTTTGGGCGGCGTCCGTTCGAGCAACACTTTGTTTGCGCCGACCGTAAAGGCGTGATGCATCTCGATCTGATAGCTGCCGGTGGCATCCGGCGCCGTGAAGTGAACGCGACGCTGCTCGGTCATGACGGGTTCAGCAGGTTGGTCGCGCAGGCGGTAGACGATATCGAGCGTGACGATGGCGGTGGCGCCGGTGATGGCCGCCTGCCAGTCGCGCACGTAGGTTTCGCCGTCGGTCACAACGCCCTTATTGCCGCGCGGCTCCCAGTAATTGACGCCGTTGATATACTTCCAGCACCACCACAGGCCCAGATGCCAGATATGATCCGCCGGCCGGATATCCGTGATGACGCGGCCATCAGGGAGCGTCAGAGGATGGATGAACGGCTTGCCTTCGGGCGTTTTGATCTCAAAGGCCCAGATCGTCTGGTCGCCGTGGGTCAGGCGCAGGCCTGTCGCGGTCTTTGCGCACGTGTAGGCGGACTGGGGCAGCGTCCAGCGCAGCGCCTGATTCAGCAGTGTGCGCCACTGGGCGTGATTGGCGTAATCCGCATCGGTATGTCCAAGAGCAAGCACGAAGACGCGGCCTTTGCCGAAAGGGACCGTCCAGGCGAGCGGTGCGATGCGGAATCCCTTGGCCAGCACGGCTTCCGCCTTGGTAAGCCGACTCAGATCCGTCTCCAGAATGACGTGCACATTGGTTGCCATCTTGCAGACGTAAACTTCATCCTTATACCCTTTCCAGTCGGCCTCAGTAAATCCCTTCACAGCCGGATGCGCGGGGTCTTTGATGGTGATATCAATCGGCTGGTAGGGCGGATGCGAAACAAACGTAGCGCCCACCAGTTGGCGGAACCGTTCACTTTTGCGTTCCGACGCGAGCGCTGAGTGGATGGCGAAAAGACCGCCCCCGTTCTC
>CAZMLC010000074.1:3439-13732 GCA_964567125.1 uncultured Akkermansia sp. | reverse complement strand
CTGCGTGCGTAGCGCACGCTATGCGCGCCAGCAAGCCATGCATCTGCTGCCTCCGGGCCTTGCCGCTGTTGAACGCGAAGTGGGGCCTCCCTATGCCTTCGCAAACATCCCCACTGGACTGGGACCGGGCGAAGTGAACCGCGCACTACCCTGGGAATCACTGAATCCGGAGCAGCGCGCGTTCCAAGCCGAAAAAATGGCAATTCACGCCGCCATGGTCGCGGTCATGGATCAGCAGATCGGCCGGCTTATTGCCCACCTGCGCGCCATGAACGCGCTCGACAACACGCTCATCCTCTTTCTCTCGGACAACGGCGCCAGCGCGGAAATGATGATCCGTGGGGATGGCCATAACCCTGCGGCTCCCATGGGTTCCGGCGAAAGTTATCTCTGCCTCGGTCCAGGCTGGTCCACGGTCGCCAATACGCCGTTTCGGCGCCACAAGACATGGGTCCATGAAGGCGGCATCGCCACGCCCCTGATTGTCCACTGGCCCGCAGGCATTCAGAACCGCAATGCGCTGCGCACCGATCTCTGCCACGTCATCGATATCCTACCCACCCTCCTGAGTGTGGCAGGCCTCACGCCTGCCACGCCACCGCGCCCCCAGGCGCCGGCCTTACCCGGGACCAGCCTAGCCCCCGCTTTCGCGAAAGACCGGGCGCTGGGGGCGCGTGAACTCTTTTTCCGGCACGAAGGCAACCGCGCGCTGCGCACGGAGGCCTACAAGCTCGTCAGCGCGACGCGCGATCACAACGTCTGGGAACTCTACGACATGCGCACAGATCGCGCAGAACAGCGCAATCTGGCTTCCCTGGAGCCTGACCGCGTTACTGCCATGGCGACGCGCTGGCAGGCGTTAGAAACCCGTTTTGAGCAGGATTCGATCGAACCGCAGTAACCGGTTGCCCCCGAACGCCAGCCACGACCGGCCTCATCACGCTTTCATTGCCTATTTCTTACGTACGCGCGCGAACTATTATATATAACAACATACCCCTTTCGTGCTTGTTTTTCACAGCCAAATGCGGTATGATATTCCTATCACATTTTTATTAGGATTCTTATGTCAGACGATACCCCGAGCACCGTACCCGCCGAAGATCAGAACGGCAACTACACCGCAGCGAACATCACTGTTTTGGAAGGCATGGAGGCGGTTCGTAAACGTCCAGCCATGTACATCGGCGACACGGGGGAGCGCGGGTACCACCATCTCGTCTACGAAGTCGTTGACAATTCCATCGACGAAGCACTGGCCGGTTACTGTTCGCATGTCGAAGTCACGATCAATCCTGACGGTTCTCTCTCGGTCGTTGACAATGGCCGCGGTATTCCCGTGGATATCCATCCGACAGAGGGGCGTCCCGCTCTTGAAGTCGTGCTGACGACGCTGCATGCAGGCGGTAAGTTTGACGGTTCCAACTACAAAGTTTCCGGTGGTCTGCACGGCGTCGGTGTCTCCTGCGTCAATGCGCTCAGCGAGTGGATGGAGGTCGAAGTCCGCCGCAACAATAAAATCTATCGTCAGCGCTTTGAAAAAGGTCACCCGGTAACCCAGTTGGAGATCATCGGCGATACGCACGGCACCGGTACAAAGGTCACCTTCTATCCGGATCACTCCATTTTCACCTATCATACCTTCAAATGGGATATTCTCGCCAACCGCCTGCGCGAGCTCGCCTTCTTGAACCGCGGCGTCGCGATCCGGTTTAAAGATCTCGAACACGAAACCCAGCGTGAAGAGTCGTTTCTCTTCAATGGCGGTATCGTTGAATATGTCCGTTATCTGAACACCAACAAGACCCCGGTCCACGAAGAGGTGATCTACTTCACGGGCAAGAAGGATGCCATCGAGTGCGAAATCGCCATGCAGTATACCGAGGCGTACAACGAGACCGAGTACAGCTACTGCAACAACATCAACACGATTGAAGGCGGCACGCATCTCTCGGGCTTCCGTTCCGCGCTGACGCGCACGGTCAACAAGTACATTTCCGACAACAATCTGCAAAAGAGCAACGAAGAACCGTTAACCGGCGATGATATCCGCGAAGGCATCACGGTTATCGTATCCGTTAAAGTGCCGCAACCTCAGTTTGAGGGCCAGACCAAGACCAAGCTGGGCAACAGCGATGTCGAAGGTATTGTGGCGCAGATCGTCAACGATCAGCTCGGAACCTATTTCGGCGAGAAACCGCAGGTGGCGCGCAAAGTCGTTGAAAAGGCTGTCGTGGCGGCACGGGCGCGCATCGCCGCGCGCAAAGCGCGTGACCTGACGCGGCGCAAAGGCGTGATGGACGGGCTCTCGCTTCCCGGCAAGCTGGCCGACTGCTCCGAGCGCGATCCCGCACGCTGCGAACTCTACCTCGTCGAAGGTGACTCCGCAGGCGGCTCCGCCAAGCAGGGCCGTAACCGCGAAACGCAGGCCATCCTGCCGTTGCGCGGTAAAGTGCTGAACGTGGAGAAGGCGCGCATCGACAAGATCCTCAACAACCAGGAAATCCGCATGCTGATCACCGCGATCGGCGCAGGCTTCGGCACCGATGAATTCGATATCGCCAAAGTGCGCTATCACAAGATCATCATCATGACCGATGCGGACGTCGACGGTGCGCATATCCGCACGCTCCTTTTGACCTTCTTCTACCGCCAGATGCCCAAGCTCCTTGAAAACGGCTATGTCTATCTGGCGCAACCGCCGCTCTATAAAATCACGCGTAAACAGCGTGAAGAGTATGTGGAGAGTGATGACCAGCTGACGCGTAAATTGCTCTTCCTCGGCGCGGATGACATGACGGTCTGCAAGACCGACGGCACCGAACTTCAAAACGAACAGCTGCACCAGCTTCTGGAACTGCTTGCTCAAATCGAAGGTACATTGCACGGCATTACCCGCCGCGGCGTCGACGTCACGACCTTGCTGGCACACCGTAAGGCTGTCACAGGGGAGTTTCCGCGCTTCGTGACAATCACGGAAAAGGACGGCGAGGCCATTTTCAAATATTGCTACACGGATACGGATCTCGCTCAGGCGCGCGCTGAAGCGGAAGCGCTGCTGGGCACAACCATTGATCTGGCTGAGACACAGGTCCAGGGTTATTTCGCGAATCAGCATGAGCCGTTCCGCTGGCTCGAGCTCTTCCGCGCCAGCCTGCTGAAGAAGCAATTCGATTCGCTGGTCGGCATGGGCTTTGAACCGCAGGCGTATATCGGCGGTGACGCGCCAGTGATTATCCTCCGCGAGGATGACGAAGAGATCCCGCAAGCCACGCTCCCCGGATTTCTGAACCTCGTCCGCGAACGCGGCCGCAAGGGCCTCGTGATTCAGCGCTACAAAGGTCTCGGCGAAATGGATGCCAAGCAACTTTACGATACGACCATGGATCCGGCTAATCGCCGCATGCTCCGCGTCAAGCTCGAAGATGCTGTCAAGGCGGACGCCATGTTTACCTTGCTCATGGGCGACGAAGTCGAGCCGCGCCGGCGCTTCATTGAAGAGAATGCGCTGAACGTCCGCAACCTCGATATCTAACGGACAGCCCTATGAACAGGTGGAAGCTTCCGCACGTTGTCATGTTTCAACACATCACACTCTGCCTGCTCACAGGCTGGGTGCTGTCGAACTGGTTACGCGCGATGGATGCGCTCGCCGGCCGGACAGCCTATACGCTCGCGATCTTTCTCCTGTTCACGGTTACCGGCGGAGCGATCGGCGCGACGTTCGGCCATGTGATCCACACCCGCTTTTTCAAAGGAAGGACCCTGGCCACAGCAGGGCTTCTGGCGTGGGCCTTGCTCCTTATCGCCCAGGTGCTGACCGCACCGACCCTGACCTTTCAATGGAATCAGGCCTTGCTTTTAACGCCGCAAAGGACCTTCACGCTCTATCTTCTCCTGCTGAGTAAAATCAGCCTCTTCTGGGGGTTCTCAACAGGCCTGGTCGCGTGCTGGGTCCTGCAAGCCAGCCGTCTGCATGAGCAGCAGCAAGACCCGGCAGCCTCCTCGCTGCGCGAAAAAATCCGCCTGTTGCTCGCTTTTTTAATCGGCTATTACGTCATCCGCATGCTTTGGCCCCATCTGACCGTCGAGCAGTCGAACAGCTACGCGGTCATCGGCATCGGGCTCTTGCTGGCCGCGACAGGGGGAGCCGCTGCCACAACCCGGCTCGGATACAGTTTACGCGTGGGTCTCCCGCTCGTGGCAACCATCCTCATCGCAGGCTTCATGCGCAGCGTCTTGACGCGTCCGAGCGTTCTCGGCGAAGGTTCGTTTGCACGTATGGTCTATCGCGATTGCGGGTTTGCCCGCGGAACGCCCTCAACCATTGCCATCTCCTCCCGCCATGCGGTCGCCTCATTTGCTGACAAGGATTATCAATCCGTCACCACGCTGGATGGCCGCCCCGTCCTCTTCGGCAACCGCTTCCATGGTGCGCGCATCATGACCGGCTACATCCCCCTGCTGATGCGCCCCAACGCCAAGCTTACCGCGATTGTAGGCCCGGAAGCCGCGCTTTTCCTCCCCTCTTTTGTGCATGGCGGACAAAAGCAGGTGACCCTGGCTGAATGCGACAAAACCCTTTTCCCCACGTTTACGCGCACGCTCTGCGGCGCGGATACCAACGCTGTGGCAGGCCTCACGGCTGCCGCGCGTTTCGCCAATCTCACGGCCAATGCCTATGACCTCGTCCTCGTTGCGCCGGAACCGCTCTGGCTGCGCGGGGCCAGCCGTCACTATACAACCGATGCGCTGCGCAGGTACAAACGCTGCCTAACGGATGACGGCATCGTTGCGCTTCATCTCGATGCGAGAGCCATGACGGAACCCCAATTCGCAGCGGTCATACACACATTCTTAAGGGTCTTCAAAGAGGCGCAGCTCTGGAATGTCGGCATCCATGATTGGGTTCTGATCGGGTGCGATAGCCAGATCAAAACCCCGCTCGACAAAGCGGCGGAACGCTTCGACCTTGATCGGGTCTTTCTCGACCGGCTTCAAGCGGGTAAACCCGCACTTCCCGAAGCATTCGCCTGCATGATCACCGCGACCGATGGCTTGCGTGCGTGGCTCGGCAAGCAGCCCGCAGTACCCTCCCTTTCTCGTTTGGTATGGTTGATGCCAAAAACCTTCTTCTCGCAGACCACCCCGACGCTGCGGCCGGGCTGCATCGAGGCGCACCGTCACGGCAAGCTCGACTGGATCCTGCCGGGCCAGATGGATCTCGATCTCTACATGGATCTGCTCAAGAGTATCGATACGGCCCGCGATGCACGCGCCATGTCCGTACGCGCCATGGATGCGCTTGCGCAGGAGAAACCGGAACAGGCGATTGCGATCGCCCGCACCGCAGCAGCCATAACGCCGCGCGACATTCTCCTCGTGCAAGTCGCGGAGCGCATTGAACTGGAAGCGCGCCGGCGCATGTCGATCGGCGATTTCAAAGGTGCAGCCGCGCGTTACGAAAACCTGCTCATCATCTCTCCGGGACATGCGCTCTTTCACTACGGCATGGGCTTTGCCTTGCGCAGTTCGGGTAATGCCAACGGAGCCTTTGATCATTTCAGCAAAGCGATCGCATTAGCCCCCGAGCAAATCCCCTACCGCCTGGCTTTGGCGCAATTCGCCGATGCCACCAAGCGCTTCCGCGAGGCCGATGAACAATTCAAGGAGATTCTCGCGCGCGATCCAAACAACGTGGAAGTGCTCTTCCTCTACGCGAAATCGCTCGGCAACGAGGCGCGCAAACCGAATCGGAATATCCAGCAAGCCATCAAATATGCGGAGTATGCGTGTAAATTGACCCACTGGAAAAATCCGGAATATGTTTACGGACTCGCCGATCTCTATATCGAAGGCGGCCGCGTACTCGAAGGTCTCGGCCTCAAACGAACGCTGAAAAAAACGCCTGCACGCTGAGGTAAGCAGGCATTTAAAAGGGAAATCCATTATGCATCGACTCCTTTACGGACTGCTCGCGCTTCCGTTCGCACTGTTGGCGCAAGAATCCCCCTATGGCGTATGTGCACACGTCGGCGGCGGACAAGAAGCAGAGACTGCGGCACGCGCCTTGCCGATGATGGCGCAGGCGGGATTCCGCCATGTGCGCGCCGATTTTTCATGGGGAGGTATTCAACCTAAACCCGGAGAATGGCATTTCGCCACACTCGACACCGTCATCGCTGAAGCGGAGAAGAACAGTATCACGCTGTTACCGATTCTCGATTACAACAGTTCCTTTGCGAATCCGGCCTGGCAACACCTCGATGCCTGGTGCCGCTACGTTGAGATGACGGTCCGTCGTTACGAAAAACGGCTGCCGGTCTGGGAAGTCTGGAACGAGCAGAATCTGGAAGGGTTCTGGAAAAACGCCAACCCGACGAATTACGTCACCTTGCTCAAGGCAACGTATGCCACCATCAAGCGGGTCAACCCCAACCTCAAGGTCGCGATCGGCGGCTTCGCCGGCATCCCGCTGGAATTTATCGAAGCGGTTTATCAGGTCGGCGGCAAAGAGTTCTTTGATATCATGAACGTCCACCCCTACTCGCATCCAGCTGCCCCGGAGCTGACGCTCGAAAAACGGCTAGTCGAGCTTCAACAGCTGATGGCGAAATATGGTGACGGGAAGAAACCGGTCTGGATCACAGAAAACGGCTGGCCCACGCAAAAACAGCGCATGGCTGCGCCCGGACTGCTCAAGCGTGCGCTCGAATTAGCCAAGCCCGGCAAGACCGAATGGACCTTCGCCGTCATCGATGACCCTGCTTGCGAAACCCTGGCCGCAGCATCGGACGCCTTCCTCGCATCCGATTTAACGCCGACGACCAAGATTCTGCGCACGACGTTCGATCAATTGCCGCTGCTCCTCGACAAACACGGCGCCGATGCCGTGATGCTTCCGATGGATGAAGCCTATCCGCCGATCTACTTCGATAAAATCATGGCCTTTGTCAAAGCGGGCGGCGTGTTGATCAGCATGGGCGGTATGCCCCTCTATTACGCCTATGACCGCAAACCCGATGGCTCGTGGCATAAAACCAACGGGGAAGGCTATAATCTCCATGCGCATCGGCGCGCATTGCGTTTCCAGGAGGAAGCCTGGTGGTATACGCTGCCGATCAAGCCACCCCAAACAATGAACGTGAGCCCTACAGCCGCATTGAGCGACACACCCTCTGTTCCCAAGCAACTCGAAGCGACGCGCTTCTTTTCCGCACACAACCTGAAGCCCGGCGATGAATGCATTCCACTGTTTTCGGGACAGCACAGCAACTACACAGGACATGCTGCGGTTGTCATCCGCTACAACAGCGATCTTAAAGGTGCTCTCATTCTCTCCGGACTCTTTGAGCAGGGACGCCGCGGAAGTACGGAAGAGCAACAATCACGACTTATTCCGCGCGCGTATATGATCGCGCAGCAGCTTGGTGTCGAAAGAATTTACAACTATGAGTTCCAAGCGCCGGAAGTGGATGACCTTGACCAGGAGAGCCATTTCGGAATCATTCATCGCGATTTCTCGCCCAAACCCGCCTATCGCACCTTCAGCGTCTACACGCAACAACGGCCGGCGGGATCCGTCATCATCGAATCCGCGAACTGGAAGAACGACAGCCTGCGCGCCTATTATCCACAATGGAAACGGCCCGACAACACCATCGGCGGTGCCGTATGGACCTATCGCAACGCCGCGACATTCCGCGTCACATTCACATCCGACACGATCGTTTTTGTTAATCACTGTGGAGAACGCCTTACACCCACCCACGACGGCGCCACATATACACTCGCTTTGGATGATGCGCCGCTCTATTTCACAGGAGGAACACTGCTCGCGATTCAGCAGTAATTGAAACCCGTGCGGGGATGCGTCCAGCCATTTCGCTTGCTCCGGTTCGTCAACCGTGTTACTTTTTTTATACTTTTATTCACGTTACCATGAGGATCACTATGCATATCACACGCACACAGAGTCTCATCCATGTCCTGATTTTTCTTCTCAGCGGATTTTTATATGCTGCCCCTTTCCGTGACGGTGACACCGCGATATTTTACGGCGACAGCATCACCGCAGGAGGCAAATACTATTCCTACATTAACGATTATTATTTAACGCGCTTCCCGGAGCGGACCATCACGTTCATCAATGCCGGCATTTCCGGCGACAGCGCCGGCGGGGCCTTTGGCCGCATGGAAGAAGACGTGCTCAACAAGAAACCGAGCGTCGTGTGCGTCATGTTCGGCATGAACGATGTGGGCCGCGGCCACTATGTCAGCAATGCAACACCCGCACAGCGTGCGGGGCAGGACAAGGCGCTCAAGAACTACGAAGCGAATATGACCAAATTGCTGAACAAACTTGCCGCCTCGGCGACCAAGCCCCAGCTCTATCTGTTAACGCCTTCACCGTTCGACCAGACCGTCATCAACGACCGCAACAACAACCAGCCCGGCTGCAACGACGGACTGGGACGCTGTGCCACCTTTGTCCGAGCCACGGCACCGACGTTCAACGCGCAGGTCATTGAGTTTTACGATGCGATGACCGCGATGAATAAACACGTGCAGCAAACCAATCCCAAGGCGACAATTATCGGGCCGGACCGCGTCCATCCCGGTGCTGCGGGGCACACCTACATGGCCTACCTGTTCTTAAAAACACAAGGCGTCCCCGCGGAAGTTTCAACCATTACGATCGACACGACAGCAACCGCAAAGAATGCAACGGTATCCGGGCTTACGCGCACGTCGACAGGCGTGAACTTCACTGCCAAGGAAAACGCATTGCCATTCCCGCTCGACCCAGCGGCAACCGAAATACTTGCCTGGGGAATCCCGTTTCATCAAGAGCTCAATCAGCAGATGCTCACCGTCAAGGGACTTCATGCGGGAATGTATCAGCTGAAAATTGATGGTGCGCCCATTCTGAAGGCCTCGGCTGATACGTTTGCCGCGGGAATCAATCTCGCGACCCATGCTACGCCGCAGATGTTGCAAGCCAAGAAGGTCGCGCAAATCAACGAGCAACGGCGCGGCACGGAGTCAAAGATCCGCCTTTATGCCGCCGTGCGCTGGTATCTGGGTCATCGCAAGGTCAACCCGGATGACACGGCTGCAGTGCAGAAGCACTACGACAATCTTCCGAACAAGACAGGATATTTTGAAGCGCGCATTCCTGATTATCTCAAGGAGTGGAAAAATATCGCCACAGTCGTTGATCGCGTCAATCAATTGGCAGCTGAAGCGCGTAAGGCGGCACAACCCGTTGAACACCGTTACGAGGTAGTCTTGTCCAACTAATTTTTTACAAATATGGCTCAAGAAAGAGGAACCCCATGAAGCGACTTTTGAGTGGTATTATTATTCTCGCCGCAATCTCGGCACATGCTCAAACCGTGGATCTTGCCAACCGCAAGATTGCTTTCTTAGGTGACAGCATCACGCAAGGTGGCGGATATGTCTCCTTTATCGCGTATTATCTGAACAAGACGAATCCGCAAAAGGAGTATGACATCTACAGCTTGGGCCTTTCGAGTGAAACAACATCCGGCCTCAGCGAAGAAAGCCATATGAAACATGGATTCCCTCGCCCCTGCCTGCACGAACGCCTTGAACGGGTGCTGGCTAAAGTAAAACCCGAGATTGTCTTTGCCTGTTACGGCATCAACGATGGCATTTACCTCCCGCTGGCTGATGACCGTTTTCAGGCGTTCAAAACCGGCATTCTCAAAATGATTCAGGTCTGCCAAGCAAACGGCGTCAAAGAGATCTTTCTCATTACGCCGCCGATTTACGATGAACCGCAGCGTAAAGATATCTGGAGTTATGATACCGTCATGGCCGCCTATGGTGCATGGGAAAAGACCCTCACCATCCCGCATGTACAGGTGATTGACCTCTATACGGCGTTGCGCGCGGCGCGCGATGCTCGGCCGGACGTTGTGCTTTCCAAAGACAAGGTTCATCCCGGCGAAGAAGGTCATCTTCTTATGGCGCGCATCATTCTCCGCGGATTAAACCTCAACCTGCCCAACGAAACGCTCGCCACGATTAAATCCGATCCCCTCTTCACGCTCATTGCCAAACAACGCGCTCTCCGCGCCAACGCATGGATGCCTTACATTGGTTACACGCGCGAAAAAACATTTCGCGCAGAGAGCGTTACCGCGCAAGAAAACGAAGTCGCGAACCTTCAAAAGCAGATCAACGCGTTGCGCCGGAAATAAGGTTCTTCCATATTTTCTTCACGCTATTTTTAAGCATCAAAAACCACACTTTGCGAAGTGTGGT
>CAZMLC010000074.1:0-3339 GCA_964567125.1 uncultured Akkermansia sp. | reverse complement strand
TCCGTAATCGGGGTTGTTCGTCACTTCAGCTGCAGCATGGCCGCGTCCGCAAGATTCCACGGCTCAGCAAGCGTACCCTCTAAATAGCGCGTTACACGATCTTCGGAGCGATAAATTGCAAGGTTGAACGGAATTTTCCAGTTTTGTTCAGGCGTAAGGCCCAAACACGCAAAAGGAACCACCCATTCGCACCGCCAGCCGCTCTTCCAGTCGCCTTTTGTCTTGCCATAGGGTTTCGCCGTGAACCGGATCTGTGCGCCACAGCGCAGGGCGGCCTCTCGCGACAGCCCGTGATAACCTACCATGTTCAGCGAACCCTCTGCAAAGCCCTGTGCGACAAGAACGCCGTTCTGAACAGGTAGTGCAAGCAGAACACCATCGGCCTCTCCCCATACATTACCCTTTTTGAGCTGGCCAATATCGAAGAGGACCGTGTTCACCGCGATATAGAGATTCGTCGCATCATAAGCGAATTTGCAGAATGCCGGAGCACCGCTCGCGCCCCACCGTGAACCCTCGCGATCAACACTGCTGAATGACCCCGGCCACTCAGCAGATTCAATCTCACCATCCAAGCTCGGCATCGTTTTAACCGCAGGCACAGGAAAGGACCAGGTCCGCCGTGCAGGAGCCTGCGCAACAGGCATGGCGTCGTCAATCGAAAACGCGGACTTCTGCGTTCCTGAGAAAATCACATTGTTTGTCCATGTTGCAATCGCATTGGGCGATACAACCGACACTTTCCCCGGTGTATAAAGCGTATTCCCCGAAAAGACAATGCCGCGTGAGCGCGGGAACGAGAGCACCATGTTGGTTGAGGAGAAGAAGACATTATCGCGAATCGTCAGATTCTGCGTGATATGTTCATGCACGGGACGCTGCACATCGACCGCGACGTTGCGTTCAATGACACACTCCGCCGAACCCTCATCAAAATAATAGGCGGACGCCCCATACCCTGCCCCTACTGCCATAACGTCGCGCACGATATTGCCACGCACAATCGTCTTCTTCGCGCCCCCGTAAATTGCCGCACCGTCATGCAGTTCCTGCATCACACGCGCAATCAGATTTTCTTCAATGCGATGGCCGCCACCAGACACAATCATACCGCTGTAAGGCGAGTCATGAATCTCATTGCGATAAACATGCGCGCCCACATCGTCACCTTCCTTCAAGCTATGACTGACGTTCAACGCAACCGCGCTCGGATGATAACGTCCCGTATGATGAATGTGGTTATTATAGATCTGCACCGCGCGACCGCCGATACGGATTCCGCATGCGCCAATCGCATGGATGTGACAATTGAGGATGCGCATGCCATGCGCACCCCAGGCATTGATGCCCTGCCCGCCGACATTCGCAATCTCCATCTGTTCCAACGTGCAATTTTCAGCGGTGCTGATTTCAATCGCACCTTTGTAGGCACTGGCCGCAAAGCCTGCAGGCTGGAGCGGCGTCGTTGTCGCCTGGACTGAAAAGCCGCGCAAGGTTATCTTCTGCGCAACGCCGACCCCGCCTCCCTTTGTCACCTTAAACACAGTCTCTACGCGCGGCGCGACAACGTGCGCTGTTGCCATATCTTCGCCGGGTAATGGCCAGTAGACGACCTCGCCCTGCACGCGATCAAGATACCATTGGCCTGGCTGGCTCATGCCTTCACGCGTATTAAAAACCACATACTTCTTCACGCCAAACGCGCCTGCAGGCGATTTGCTCGGCACCGTGAAATAGAGCGTAGCCGCGGCACTATCATTACTCGCCACGCCCACCAGCGATTCGTCCCACATGTGGTAAACGCGCAACTCTGCATTTTTGACCTGCAATCCAGCAGGCAGGTCTTTCGGATCATATTTCATCGTCGTCAGCTCAGCCTGCGTGGGCTTACGTTCCCAGCCGCCACCCACACTGGAGAGCCAGTTCACAGCAAAGACGCTCTGATGCAGAAACGTTCCCTTTTCCGGATAACGCGCACGCTGCGCCAGCTGCCCATTCACCACCAATGCGCGAAAATCAATCCGGCCTTCCTTAACACCATCGATCGAAGCAGCCCAGAGATGGTCGCTTATTTTGCGCCATCCATCTACCCGTTGTCCGCCATAGAGCGTCACCGTCCCAGCCTGCAGCGCCTCGATCGTTAAGCCCTGATCCGCAGCATTCAGTTCAATCGTTTTGTCGATGTAATATGCACCGGGCAGCATCACGATCCGATGCGGACCTGAACCCGCTTTACGTGCGGCATCCCGCGCAGCTGCCACAGTGCTGAAAGGCGACTCCTTGCTTCCGACAGCCTGCGCGACAGACCCCGTCGGCGATACATAAAAATCATGCGCCACTGCCGTTGTTGAAAAAAGCGTGAGCCCTAAAACACTGCCCCCGATCCAATACCGTACGTTCATATTTTCCTCCGCATCGCGCCCGTAAACAGGCCATTGATTATGTTCCTCTTACGGTGTCGCCAGAAAATCAAGTTTCATCTGTGCAACACCTCTGCAGCGGATCCCTCATCCGCTACAGTTCAGCCCCAAACGCAACAGGGCCATCTTGATTCTGTTTTTCATCCAGCAAATCGAGCTGCTTGGGCGCAGCACGCCAATGGTAGGGATAGAGATGCACATGGCACTGTTCATCCTTTACCACAAAAATCGAGGTCGAAAAGGGAATTTCCTTTTTCACGCCATCCTGATCGGGCGAGGCGACAAAAAGCTGTAATTCCAAATCGCTCGCCAACGCCAGCAGCTGATCGCGCCGTCCGGCATCAATACCGTAAAACGCCTCATCGAAAATTAGAATCGGTAAGCGAATGCTCTCTTTGTCGTACAGAAAATGCGCAATCGTCAAAATCAGCAGATAATTCGGAACCGCCTGCTCGCCCCCGGAGCCGATGCTCTTGATTTTCCGATCCATCACCAAGCCATCCTCCGCGGAGGTGATGACCTTCAGTTCATAGCGAAACCAGTTGCGGTAATCCAGCACGGGCGGGATCTCATCGACTTCGCTGTTTTTGATTTCCTCCGCATGATCCTCGATAAACGCGCGCAGGTCGGCCTCGGTCTTCTCCCGGTCCAATGAACGGTAATGGCGGATCAGCTCGTACAACCGTTTGCGGCTCTCAATCGGAGTCACGGAGAAGGCGTAGCGATTCGACCCGAACGTCCGTTGCTTCAGCAGACGTTCAATACGGTGCGCCATCTCCGTCAACCGAATGACCTGCCGCTGCAGCGCACCGACCAAATTATCCATCACCAATTGCCGGAAGAGTTTTAACGTCTGTTCGTTGATCAGCTCTTCCTGCTCACGCAATTCGCGATCCGTCTCCTCAAGCACTTCGGATAA
>CAZMLC010000073.1:0-13768 GCA_964567125.1 uncultured Akkermansia sp. | reverse complement strand
TCAGCACCATCGACTCGACGATGGGGATCATGGCGTGATGTGTCACGTTGGGTATGGATGACCACGTTGCGGTGGCAAGCTCGTTCGTGTTATCGGTCGCGTAGATCCAGCAGCCCGGAATCGAGCGTGCAACATTGAAGCAGGTGATGCCGATGTTCCAGTTGTTGGGAACATAGGATTTGGCACGGCGCACGGCGAATTGTAGCAGGAGCGTGCTTCCGGCCGGGATTGCGGTTAACGCAGCTGGGCGCAGTTCCAGGATGCGGTCGGAATAGGCGTAGGGGTTTGGCGAGTAGTCGGGATGGCGCGCGACGAGGGAGCCGTCTGCCCAGATATCGAGCGGTATAAAATCGCTGCTGGACGGGACAGTCGGGCTATTCAAGGGCAGATCCGTGGGCTTGATAATGGCGAACGAGGCCGCGCCGATACGGCAGCTTGGAAAATAGGCAGCTGCTTCCTGGCGTACACGGAAAATGGGTCCGAATCCGTCGCTGCGGATTCCGTAAGCCGAGGGATTCCCGCTGGCGTTGAGCACCGTGTCGGCAAGAATCGGTATGCGCATGAGGATCACGGGATTGGTGGAAAAATTATAGTATTGCGAACTGCTGCCAGCCTGTTCCGTACAGGACCATGCGTTTGTAAATTGGCCTTCGAGTTTGACGCAGTACTGTCCGGATGCCATCCGCGTATCGGGAATCGTTGTGTCGAAATTGACGAGCGTGTTTGAGATGGTCACGTTGCGGCCTTCACCGATGAAGAGGCACTCTTCCAGCGTATCGTTGTTGTACGTTAAATCAAAGCCGCTGCCGTCGGCGCAGGTTGGTGCTTTGTATGCGTATGCCGCGCTTGAAAGACCTTGCCCAATGTAGGTCGGCGTTTCTGTGCCGATGGCGTATTCGGTTTCAAGCGGCCAGCCCGAGTGGGTTGCGGAAAAACGGTCAAGCGTAAGCCTGCGCGCACCCGTTGCTTGCGGATTCGAGCCGACGACGGTGAACTGGATGCGCTGTTCGCCGGGCGTGATCGGAACTGTTCCATAGGTGACGCGCTCGCGCGTATTGGCGACCGGGGCATAGGCGTCAAACTGCGCTTCCGCATGCCAGAGCTTTCCCGTAAACAGGTTTTCGAAGAGGACCATGGTCTCACTGGTTTCATTTTGCAGGCAGGCCTGGGTCCCATTGCCCACGCGTACGACGTTGTCAATTTGCTCGTACCGCGCCGTGTAGGAGACATTGGTCGCACGATTATGGAAAACGGTCCGGCGCATTTGATGCGGGGACTGGTTCCAGACATGGTAGATGACCGTGTCGCGCCAGAGCAGGTTCGTGCCTCCAGGGGCCATGTCCATGAGGCCATCTCCATCCTGATCGCGTGGCAGGGCAAACGAGATCGCTTGATACGGCGAGCTGTTCACAGGATAAAAAATGAGCGTGTCGCGCGAGGTGTTGCCGACTTCGGCGCGAAAGCGTTCGATGACACGGCGCACGTCAATGTCAAGGAGGGCCTGTTCGTTGACGAGTCTGCTCTTCTGCGTGAAGAGCGTCCAGGATGTCATCGACATGCCCACGATCAAGGCGAAAATGCCCAGGGCGAAGGTCAGCTCCAACAACGTAACACCCGCGCGCGCGGCGCTATTGCAAGGAGCGCTATTTTTTGTACTCTGTAAAAACATAGACGAGCTCCTCTTTTTCTTCGGTGAATTTGCAGACGAACGGAGCTTTAGACAATGGGTGATAAACACGGCGCCATCCCCACCGCGAACAGATGCATGGACGGACCGTGACGGTGATCTGAGTCAGTCCCTGTTCCGGCGTATTGGGGATGACAGTCGTACTGCGCTGAAAACGCCCGCCCGGCGTTGCTGGATTTCCCTGGTCATCGATTTGCACGTTGTTCTCCCTGAGCATGTTCAGATTCGCATAGGGGAGGGCGCGCGCACGTTCGATTCTGGCCTGGCACAGCGATGTTGCGATATAATGGTCGCGCGTCATCTGAAAACGCGTGACCATATTGTCGATAAGGGGAAACGCACATGCCATCACCATGACCAGCATGCCCATTGCGAGCATGAGCTCGAGGAGCGTCATCCCTTGGTTCCGCATTAAACCTCCTTAGTGCGGATGGCTAATTCGGTGTCGGTGCAACGGGTGCTCATTTTCCCAAGTTGTTCGCGCATTTCCAGTGCGGCGTCATAGCACAAATCGAGGACTTCAGCCTTCATCGTATCGTCAAGACCCGAATTGAGCCGCAGCAGCTCAATACTGGTGAGAAGTACTGTAGCAGGTTGCCCAAGAGCATGGCATATGGATGAGAAGCTTTCCATGATCACTCGATTTCGTGCGGTTTGTTGCTCAGCGATTTCAGCCCGACGCTTATCCGCTGTATCACGTATAGCAATTACTATGCCACATAGCTCGTCATCCGAGTTGATATCAGGGACGGCTGAAATCGTTAACCAGCTGCTCTTCTCTCCGCCGGACATGAGCCATTGTTCGCCTGTCCATGACTTGCGACTGTTCAGCCCTTCGAAAATGGGGTCGACAACTGCCTTTTGGTCAAACCACGTGTTCATGTGCGCCCCGAGCACGGCCTGTTCGTTGCCCTGCGCAAGGAGCTTGATCATCATGCGATTGGCATAGGTGAAAATGCCGTCCATGTTGACGATGCCGATCCCGGCGTCCGTGTTGTCCATGGCATGGTAGGCGGAGTTCAGGTTTTGCTCGGTCTGCCATCCGGACTGGATATTGCGGATCAGGCAGCAGAACTGGTTTTCGCTGTTTTGCCCGCTTCCCGTCACCGCGATTTCAATGGCGCTGAAATCGCCAGAACTCGAAATGCCGAACGCTTTGATACGAACGTATTTTCCTTCACAAATCGTACTGTGAATGGTCGTCAGTAAATCGTCGTCAACGCCTGCGACCAAGGCGTGCATCATCAGCTGGGTCAGCTGTTCCTCCGTGTACCCGAAGAAGCGCGCGGCCCGCGCATTTGCCCCGAGAACTTGGCCGGTCCGGCTGATCAGCAGGATCGCATCGTATGCGTGTTCGAATAAAAACCGATAGTCAATGGCATCATAAACACTATCCGCTGTGACAATCGATGTTTTGCTCGCTGCGGACTTGGGCATGTAGGCCAGCGTCCGGATATCGATTTTGATGGTCCTGGACTTTTCGTTTTGATTCATGATTTAAAAGTATAGCAATACGAATGCCCTTTTGTCCTTAAAAAAGAAGATCAAATTTTGCGGGAGCCCTCTATGGTTCCGGCTTGGCTTTGTCCACGCGAATTCTCAATTGTGAGAATTTATTTTCAAAAGAGAGAATCTTCCGCACTGGGAACGTTGCCTTTTCAGCGGTCTGGCCGTGAAGGGGAATTTTTGCGCCGATAACACTTGTTTTTTACGTAGCGTCTCCCTTATTTATGTTTGCATTTTGATAGGGTGACCCCCTATGAAGAATGGCATGGTTTGTGCTAAAATGAAATTATGAATTCGCGTAATTTTAAAAATTTATTTAAGCGCAATCATGTTCTGACGGATGTAGTCGGTCTGGAGATCGGTGCAGGTCTCGCACGCGGGGTGCCTGCGGTCCGGTTACGCCGTCAGAGCGATAAGGTTGAGGTCGTGGCGGCCGGATTTCTTGAATTGAAGGGTGATCTGCCCGAAAACCACGCTGCGGCCGAGACGCCGCTGGTGTGGCAGCTGCCAGGCCGGTTTGCCGCGCCGCATGCCGCGCTTGCGCTGACCTCGACGCTGGGAGTCATCCGGCATGCGACGGGGACGGGCGAAGACATCCCTGAAAAAAAACAGATGATGTATCGCGAGATTGATCGCGCGTTTGGAGCCGACATCCCACCGTTATTGGCGGCGATGCCGGATTTCCAGGCCAGTTGGGCGGCCAAGTTGCTGCCAGAGGGGCGCCGTCCGACCGCCTGTTCGCTGCAGTTGACCTCCTTGGCGGCGATGAATTGTTTTCAACGGTATGCGCTGTGCCACAGTCTGGACGGCGGATGTGTGGTGCTTTTCGTTTTTCAATCGTATACGGCGATGGTGGCCTTCCATTCAGGGATTCCGCTTCTGTACCGGGAGCATCCGTTAGGGGCTTTGCATATTCAACAGGAGATCGCCTCGCGGATGCAGATGGATGTCGCGACCGTAAACCAGTTTATGGAGGATGCTTCGGTTGACCTTTCGTTGATTTTTGAGTCGGTGTTGCGTCCGCTTTATCGGCAAGTTGAAATTATCAGCGACTATGTCAGCCGTCGGCGCAATACGCAGGTTTCGCGTTACTACCTTGCCGGCGCGGTTGCGGGAGAATCCTACTGGATCTCGGTGTTTAAGCAAATCATGCAGGGCGAAATCGACGTTTTCCGTACGTTCAGTGACCTGAATATGGGAGAGACGGATGCATCTGTGCTGGCCGATCTGAAGAGCACGGAACCGCTTTTCCTCGGTGCAACAGGAGCCGCGCTGGCGGCGTTGGAGGTGGTGGAAAAATGAGTCCAGCATCCTTGCACTACAACTTTTTGCACGAAAGCGAACGCGTCAGTTCAAGTCCGATCCGCCTGCGCTTTATGGTGCCGATTTTTTCATGTATTATTGCCGCCTGCATGGTGATTATTTGGCAGTTTTACGCGATTCGGGTGGAGGCCGTAAAATCCCGGAAAGCGTTGGTGGAAGATGAGATTAACACCATGAAGGGGTCCTATTCCAATATTGTGACGGATCGCGCCCTGGAAAAGGAGTTGCAGGCAGAGCTGAAGCAAATCAGCTTCTATAAGGCATCCCGCAACCGTGTGGGCGAGACGCTTCATCAGCTGACAAATTGCGTGTCGGATCGGGTGCAGATCACGGAGGTGCGTTTCGCGATTGTGCCGTTACCGAAGGAGATCGTTAAACCCAATCCCAAAGCCCCCGTGCCGCTCGGGCCGACAAATCGGTTTGACACCGTGTCGATGCGCATCAGTGGCCGCGCCCACCCGGAGGGAGGCTCGGGACTGGTCGATGGCCTGCTGCGCTCGCTGCAATCTCCTGCTTTTTCAAATGTCATTCAGAGTGCGGTCATCCCCAAGGGCGCCTTCCGCCAGGAGTCCAATCTGCGTACAAGTTTCACGGGAGAGGGGGGGCCACGTGAAGTCTTGCTGTTTGAGATCAATTGCAACTGCCTGCCAAGGAGGTATGAGTGAGTATTGAACTTCCAGCGTATGTTCAAAATTTGCCGCGTCCGCTGCAGCAATCCATCGCGGTGACAATTGTGGCGTGGGTTGTTTCATGTTGCGTATTTGGTTTTTGCGTGTTGCCGAAGAAAAATCAGTTTGCCGATGCATATGCCCAGCTGCAGAGCTCGGTTATGGTCCGCGACAGCATGAAGGCGGATATTGCAAAGGTCGAGCAGCAGCGCAAAGCGACTCTCAAGCTGCAAACCGAACGCGATTCATTTTTGAGCGATCATGCGCTTGAACCGCTGCTGGGATCATTGGCGATGCGGGCAAAATCGGTCTTGTCGCTTGTTTCACAGCAGACCGGTTTTATCATTGATAATGTGAAAGAGCTGCCCGCGATTCCGTTGCGCGTACCTACACCGACCGCGTTGCAACTCTATTCACGCCAGCCCGTTGAGTTTCTGGGACATGGTTCGTATCAGCAAATCGTGGACTTTATCGCTGAAACCGAAAAACAATATCCCTATGTCATCCTCGCTGGACTTACGGTTCTGGCGCAAGTCCAGACGCCTGAGGTGCACAAGGCTGTCATTATGTTCGAATGGCCTGTGAAAGGGGATAAACGGCAACCCGCTCCGACGAGTCAAAATCAGTAGGGAATGGTATGTTTGCACAAAAACAGAGCGATTATACGATGCGACGTTTACAACGGTTTCTGATCGTTGCGATCAGCGTCCACGTGGGCGCTGCCGTAGGGGGTGCGTGGGCGCGTGATCCCTTTTTGCCGATTGGCTATCATCGTGCTGAACCGGAAAAAAAGAATCCTGAGGAGACGCTTTCCATTGAGGATGCCGCGGCACAGTTAAAAGCGCAGGAAAAATCAAAAGCAGAACGCGAGAAAGTTCAGGATCAAGAATGGGCTGATGCGCAAAAAAAATTGAACGTGGATGGCTTTGTGCGATCCACGTCGGATGCACTGAACCGCGAGCGTGATTTTGTCATGATCAATCGCAATTTGTATGCATCCGGCATGCATCTCTCGGTGACCAATCAGGCCATTGTTTTTACGTGGACGATCGAAATTCCAAACTATCGGCAGGTCAATTTTAAACGTGTCGATGCGGTGCGCATCGGGGTGCAACCTCCGCCTGTGCAAAAATAGAACGTACGGATTTTTAGAAAGGGTGAGCGTATGAAAAAAATGTCAGCACAACGATTCATGATGATTGCGGCCGGTTTATTCTGTCTGCTGGTAGGCGTGACCAATGCCAATGAGAAGCCTCGCGCCGTGCATGATGATACAACGGTCAGTCTTTCGTTTAACGAAACGCCGCTGCCTGATGTGATCAAAGCGTTTCGCGATTCGACCGGCGTCAATATTGTTTCAGGGGGAACGAACCTGAGTTCGATCGTGGTGAGCATGCGCTTGGACAATGTCCCCTGGAAACAGGGACTGGCCTCCATCTTAGAGCCGCAGAATTTGCAGGCGCTCGAACAGCCTGCGGACAGCGGCATCTATGTGATCGTCCCGAAATCGCTCGAGATCCCGCGGGTCACCAGGACGTTTGAACTGCTGCATGCCAAGGCCGGCGACATTACCAACATGCTGATGCGCGCATTTGATCCGAAATTTGTGACGGTCGCCGCATATGCGCAGGCGAATGCCATTATCATTACGGGCACCGAGAAAATCGTTGAAGAGTGTGGCCGCATTATCGAGATTGTCGATAAGGCGCAGCAACAGGTCTATATCGAGGCGCGGTTTATGGAACTTACCGCCAGTGCTTCACGGCAGTTAGGTTTGAAGTGGGATAGCTTAGGGGGCGACGGGTGGGGCGTGACCGCTGAAAACATGGGTGTAAGCCTCAGCAACACCAAGACAACGGATAACACCTCCGGCCGTTATATCGATAAAGGTGTGCGCGAGACCACCGGCGGGTCGACCGCAAGTTCCAGTTCATCCACCACCGGCGCAGGTTCATCCTCAACGCTGGGATCAACGGTCAACACCACAACCTATAGCACGTATGTCCCCACGGGAGAGCTCCTCGATAATTCGATCAATCGGTTGAAAACACGCGCCATCACCGGTCAGTTGACTGCGGACAAGTTCCGCCTTGCGCTAAACGCCTTCGAACAGATGGATGGCGTTTCGATCTTCTCCAATCCGAAGGTCATCGTGGCGAATGAGCAAAAGGCGATTGTGGATATGACCACCAAGGAGCCCTATATCAAAATGAGCTTCCAGGCGGCTGCCTCCGACAACGGACGCGACTCGGTCTCCTCTGAAATCATGGCGATTCCCGGCGAGCTCTTTAAAGGCGACTCCTTCTTCAGCTATGGTATTACCCTCGAAGTGACGCCCCGCGTCAGCCCCACGGGGTTGATCACCGTCGATATTGAACCGTCGATCAGCGATCTGAAGGGCTATACCGAGATTCAGGGTGTCGACACCGGGACCGCCATGGTTCAGTATCCCATCATCAACTTCCGCCGCATCAAGACCATTTTCACGATGAACGATGGCTATACAGCCGTGATCGGCGGTTTGACGCGTACGTCAGAAACCAGTGTCGATTCAGGTATTCCCTATCTGCGCAAAATCCCCTGGCTCGGCGATTATCTCTTCGGCTGGAAGAGTCGCGTCAAGGAGCAGCATGAGATCGTTATTTTTGTGACCGTCGGCATTGCCAATCCGCTGCATATGGATGAAGGCGTCGGCTTGCCCAAAAATTCTATTCTGGGACGCGAGATCTTGCTGAAACAACGCAAGGAACCCGGCGACCAGACGCGCGAGGAGTTCATGAAGTTGGATGTGCGTCCTGTTGAAAAAGATCCTGTCGAAAAAAAGGCTGTGACGCCTGCACCCGCTGTAACCCAGCCGGCAAACGAGAATGTTGCCCCGGCAGCCACGAATGACACTGCACGCACCGTCGAAGATGGCGCGCAGAAACCCGTCACTGCTGACGAGAAATAGGAGCGTCCTATGTCTTTTAACGCCACACGTTCAGCGCTTTTTTTAGCGGCCCTGATGCTGATGGGCAGCGTTGCGCATGTATGTGCGCTGTCAGCGACAAACTATGTTGCTGTTTCCGGCAGCGACACCACGGGGGATGGCACCGCCGGAAATCCGTACGCGACGCTTCAGCGCGCGATCGATGCAACGGCTACAGGCGGCTGTGTGTGGGTTGGTGCCGGAACCTATGCAACCGGTGCGTATACGTCTGTACCGGCATCGGGCTACTCGCGCGTGGTGATTACCCGCGCGATCACTGTGAAAAGCTTGGAAGGTGCCGCCAAAACGATTATTGCGGGATCGTATCCTGCTATCGGCAGCAATGCTGTCCGCTGTGTGTATATGAGCGCCGGTATGCTGGATGGCTTTACCCTTCAAAACGGGGCAACCGATCAAACGACGATCAATGACTGGGATGATCCTGTCATCAACGGCGGGGGGCTCTTCTCGCCCAAGGGAAATCGTACGGCAATTGCATACAACTGCGTCATTACCGGGGGCTTCGCATTTAGCGGAGGTGGTGCGTATTGGACCACATTGGTCAACTGCACGGTTGTCAACAACAATCCGTTGACGACGCGCGGCGATGGTGTGTGGAGCAGCTGGGTCCGCAATTCAATCGTCTACAATAACGGCGATCAGAATCATGGTGCAACGCTGGGCGCTGGTTTTGCGGATGCCTCGATTTTCGAGTACTCCTGTACGACGCCTCTTCCTGCAGACGCCGATCACTGTATCAGCGCCGCGCCGGTCTTTGCCGACACAACCTACGCCCTTTCCGTGGCATCACCCTGCGTTGATGCTGGATCAAATGCGTTTGCATACAGTGCCTCCGATGGCGCGCGCGGCCTGCGTATTGACGGCGCTGCCATTGATTTGGGCGCCTATGAGCTGCAGATCGGGAAAACGGTTACGACGCTGCTGCAGCTTCCCGAGGTTACGGGATATTCCAATATCAGCGTGACATCCGGGACGTTAACCAATAGCTATGCGGTCACGCTCGGTCCTGTCAGCAATAACGGGATTGCGTATCTTGAAACAGTCTGGACAAATGCAGGGACGCTCACGTTTTCATGGGAAGTCAGCAGTGAAAAGAATTACGATTGGCTCAAGCTTTCCGTGGATGGCACGGATGTTACGAATATCAGCGGGGAGGTCAGCAGCGTTGTTGTGACCCAGCAGGTCGCTGGTGCGGGCGCGCACGTCATCCGCTGGAGCTATGAGAAAGATGCTTCGGATCAGAGCGGCAAGGATTGCGGCGCGATCGCCAACATCGTTTGGGTACCGGCCGCATTGCAGGCGGAGTTGGGTCCGAATTCGCAGAATATCGGATTTTCGGGCAACATGGGGGCTGCTCGTCCCTTCCCTTATGGGTATGAGGCTTGCTTTGTTGACTCGGCTGCGCCCACCAACGCAACGGGGGGAACCGCAGTCAAACTCGGCGGTTTGCGCAGCGATGGAACGCCGCTCGTCGGGGATACAAAGGCAGTCAGCGTCTCGGCCTCGATTCAGGGGGTCGGCACGCTGACGTTTAAGTGGTATGCCTCGTGCGAATCGCTGGATATCGCGCAATGTCTCGTCGATGGCGTGGAGGCCACGCGGATCAGCGGCAACAGCGCAAAGAGCGGTTGGGTGACCAACACCATTGAATTGGCGACACAAGGCGTGCATCGCGTCGAATGGAAGTACACGAAGAACGCGAGTGGCATTATGGCCAAGGATTGCGTTTGGATCGACAATGTCTCCTGGAGTCTCGCGACCAAACAGTTGACTGTGATCAATGGCACGGGGAGCGGTTCCTATCAAGTGAACGATTGGGTTCCTGTTACGGCGAACAGCGCCTCGTCCAATGAAATCTTCAAATGTTGGGCTGGGGATGTTGGAAGCATGGCGAATACCAATTTAGCCTCAACGACGGTTCAAATCCCGATGCGCAATATTACGATCTACGCGGTCTATCAGAACACCTATCCACTCACCGTGAACTTGGGAACGGGATCCGGGACCTATAGCGCTGGAACCACGGTGACGATTTCAGCGCAGACAGCTCCGGCTGGCTATGTGTTCGACCAATGGTCCGGCGACGTTGAATCGCTTGCGGATGTGCATGCCGCAACCACGACACTGAGTATGCCGCAGCGTTCAATCAGTGTGGTTGCACTCTACAAAATGGCTGAATACAGTTTTACGGTTGTCGGCGGACGTGATCTGGGAAGCGTGGGCATCGGCGTCGCAGAGTCGTTCGGTGAACCGCGCGGCCTCTATCCGGAGGGCGCGGAGATCCGTCTGGCTGCCGGGGCTGGTTCGGTCTGGCAAATCTTTGATCACTGGACGTCGCAGGATGGCGTTGTTTTCTCTAACGCGCTGAGTGCGATTACAACCTGCTTTATGCCAGCTCAATCCGCGAGCGTGGAGGCCATTTTCCGCGAAATGACGGAAAAAGAGAAGTTGGAATCCGCGCTGACCATTGCGGGACAGCCGTTCAACATCACGACGTCATCGACGAACGGCATTGTAGCCGAAAGTACGGGCGGCGTTCGTTACAACGATGCTGTTGTGAAGTTCGGCGGCGCGGAGGTCAAGGCCAATCAATCCGTCTCACTGTCCTTTGACAGCTTTAAGGGCGATGGCGTGTTGCTCTTCTGGTGGAAAGGGAATGCGGAAGTGCGCTACGATAATTTGCGGCTTGCCGTCAATGGGACGCCGATTTCACAGGTGTCAGGTAAGAACGGTGAATGGAGCTTGTGCACCAACTATGTGTTTGGCGCGACGTCGCTGACAATGACCTTTTCGCGCGACAGTTCGTACAATGTCGGGGATAATGCGATTTATATCGATCGTATCACCTGGATTCCCGCTGACATGATTGCGAGCTTAGGGTTGAATGATCTTGCACAGCCCTTGCCCGATGTCAACAAAGAGGGAGCTGGCTTTGAAGGTTCCGATGGCGGGGTCTTCTGGTCGACCAATACGCCGGACAACACCCTGGCGGTTCAGTTCGGCCAATTCTCGTACCTCACCAATAACGCCTGCGCCCAGCTGCAGTTTGAACGTAAGGGCACCGGGGTCTATTACTGGCAATGGGCGTCTGATTCGGAAGCGCGCTGCGATGTGCTGGAGTATTTTGTGAATGGTGAAAGCTGCAAGAATTACTTTGTCAGTGCGACGAATAATTTTGGCAGCGGCTCGCTTATCGTCTCGGGCAAAGAGAAACAATGGTGGGGCGAGTACTATGTGATTACGAATCTGATTACGCTTGACCGCGAAACAAACCTCAAGAAACCGTATGAGGTCACCTTCAAGTACAGCAAAGATTACAGCGTGAGTGTCAATCAGGACTGCGCATGGGTGAAAAATCTGGTCTATACGCCCACGCGTCTCATTACCCTGGAAAATGCGTCGGTTACCAACTTTACGCTACCGCTTGTTCTACAAGGCATGTACGAATTAGATAAAGAGGCTGAAAAGGGGATCTATCCTGTCGGAACGAAAGTTCAGCTTCGCGCGGATCCGCCTGCGAACACGAACCTTGTGTTTGACAGTTGGGAAGGCAATGCGGTCTCCAGTCTCACCAGTGCGCTTTCGCCAACCCCCACCTTGACGGTCCCCAACCACGAGGTGGTACTGAGCGCAACCTACCGTTCGGTTTCAGCCAGTGGCGCGAGTGGGGCTCAAACCACGCAAGCGGTGAAGTTTGTCAGCGTGAACATCACGCCGCGCCTTTCATCCGCGGTGAGCGGCATGAGTGCGATGCTTGCGCGGAGTGTTCCGACGACAACGGTAGAGCTCTTCTTCGAGTGCCCGCCGGGACAGGATTATGACGTGCTGTTCAGCACGAACCTGGGTGCGCCTGAAAGCAGCTGGATGGTTTTACCGATCATTGAACGCGATGTGCTGGGTGATACCGTGGATGGAAGCCGAGCTGTCAAAGTGATAACAGAAGTCCAGACGGATCAAACGCAAGGATTTTTCAAATTGCGCGCAAAGGAATAGGAATCTTATGGCAAAAATTGATCGTTACCTTCAGACCTTGGTGTCAGCGCAGGGAAGTGATTTGCACCTTTCCGCAAAACGCGTACCGCACATGCGCGTGCATGGCGTGATCCAGCCGTTCCCTGGCGAACGTGAGCTGAGCAGCGAGGATGTGCTGGCCTTGCTCAAGGAGTTCCTGCCGCAGGAAAACACCAACGAGTTGCTTGAGAAAAACGATACGGACTGCGCCTATGCGATTGCCGGACTTGCGCGTTTCCGCGTCAACGGGTTCAAGGATATTAACGGGTATGGCACGGTCATCCGTGTGATTCCGGACCGTATTCCGACCTTTGAAGAGCTGAACCTGCCTAATGTGCTGAAAGAGTTCTGCATGCTTTCGAAGGGGCTTGTCGTGGTGACGGGTCCGACCGGTTCAGGCAAGTCAACGACCCTGGCGGCCATGGTCGATTACATCAACCGCAATCGCAGCGAACACCTTATCACCATTGAGGATCCTGTTGAGTTCGTGCATAAACCGGCTAAGTGTATTGTCAATCAGCGGGAAGTTCATCGCGATACGCTGAGTTTTTCGTGCGCGCTGCGCGCCGCGTTACGCGAAGATCCCGATATCGTTCTCGTTGGCGAAATCCGCGATCTTGAAACCATGGAAATCGCCCTTGAAACCGCAGAGACCGGACATCTTGTCTTTGCGACATTGCATACGAATACCGCTGTCTCGACCGTGGAGCGCATGGTTGATAAATTCCCCGCGAACCGTCAAAACCAGATTCGCTCCATGTTGGCGGACGCCCTGAAAGGGGTTGTGGCGCAAACGCTGTGTAAGAAAATTGCCGGTGGACGCATTGCCGCAATGGAAGTGCTGATCGTCAATAGTCCGGTCGCTGCGCTCATCCGCGAAGCCAAGACGCACATGCTGCCCTCCGTGATTCAGACGAGCAAGAATATCGGCATGCAGAATTTCGGCGATGAACTGGCGCGCCTCGCTGCGCGCGGTGTGATCACGGCGGAAGAAGCCTATATCAAGGCCGTGGACAAGCCGGACCTTGAAACGAAGTTCCGCCTCGCAGGCGTCACGTTTAAGAAAATCGTTTAGTACACTTTGATTGGATAATCCAGCTCAAAATAGTATAACTACTGTTTACACCTGCCTAATGAGTATGGACATCTGATCATTGCCGCCTGACAATCGAGGTTTCGGTTGTCAGGCGGCCTCTTTTTATGCTATAGTTCTCAAACCTCTTTTAGGGGGCGATTGGTTTCGACGGGATACGTGGAAACTGAGTGGCGCGCCGGGGATGATGGTTGGCCCCGTAAAATATCCATCAAAACACTAACTGCGAACGATAACTTCGCACTCGCGGCCTAACTAACGGCCCGACGTTGAACCGCCGATGTCTGCTGAGCGGGGATGCGACGATTAGCAGGTCCTGCCGGAGGTCGTGTGACCGGACGTCCGAGCTTGTATAATCGTGGACACTGGCCCTTGGGTGAGCCTGTCAGCCGGCATTCCCAGGGGTGAGATTAAATGGCCGAACACGCGCGTAGAAACTCGGGCTACACTATTTCGGACGGGGGTTCGACTCCCCCCGCCTCCACCAATTT
>CAZMLC010000072.1:1860-13829 GCA_964567125.1 uncultured Akkermansia sp. | reverse complement strand
CGGCTGCGTTCGTTCTGGCCCTTCTACAGCGATCTTTTTGATGGTGAGCATCGGCGCTACACCGGGGGATGGATTCTCTTTTCACATGAAGTCAATTCGGTTAAAGGTGTGCGTTCGGATCGTCTGCGGCTCTTCCCCTTCTACACGGATGAGGAGACCTATGCGCACGATGTGGATACCGGTGCTGAATATCTGAGCGAGCACTATCTGCGCGTCTGGCCCTTTTTTACCTATTTGCGCACGCCGGACCGGTCAAGTTTTCGTACGCTCGAATTCAATCCCGTGCGCAATTCCGACGGTATTGAACGTAACTGGTCGCCGTTTTGGACCTTTTACTCGCGGCACCATGATTTTCGCAAACATCGGATCGAACACGATGGCGTGTGGGGCATTATTAATTTTATTGTTTCAGACGATGAAACACCCAAAGAAGGAGAATCCTTGCCATGATTATTACGCGTGAGCCGCGCTATGCAGAGGAGAGTAGCTCGTTGGGCCAATCCATCTGGCGCTATGTGCTCGGCATGTTTGCCGATGTCGGGCAGACCTGTTTGCTGGTGGCCCAGTCGTTACTCTATTTCCCTTCGCAGTTTTTATCGCGTCGTCCGCGCGTGGCGCTGTTCCGGCAGATGTATATCGCGGGGATTAAGAGCTTGCCGGTGATCACGGTTGTCGGTATGTTCACCGGCATGGTGCTGGGGTTGCAGATCGGACTTGAACTGCGACGCTTTAACCAGGAAGTCTATATCGGCGCAGGCGTGATGATGACACTGCTGCGCGAGATGGGACCGTTTATGACCGGACTTATCCTGGCGGCGTGCGTGGGCTCGTCAATCGCCGCGCAGATCGGGACAATGACGGTGAACGATGAGATCGCGTCATTGGAGATCATGTCGATCAGCCCGGTCCGCTACCTGATGGCGCCGCGTATGGCTGCCATGATGCTGCTGACGCCGTTGCTCTCTTTTTACGCCTGCGTGCTGGGCGTGCTGGGCGGGGGGATCGTCGGCCACACCCAGCTCAATGTGCCGCTGGTGCAGTACATGCAGAACGCTTTGGATGCCGCGAAGATTCACGACCTCTATGTCGGCTTGCTGAAAGCGCTGATCTTCGGCATCATCATCACGGCGGTCTCCTGCTTTGAAGGATTTACGACGCGGCAAGGTGCAGTCGGCGTTGGTCAGGCTACGCGGCGTTCGGTCATCAAAGCCTTTTTGATGATTTTGATTACGGGATACATGATCACACGGATGTTTTACGATTTATGATTAGGTTCGATAATGTAACAAAACGGCTGGGCGGACGAAATGTGCTGGATGACCTTTCGTTTGAAATCAGCAAAGGCGAGATTTTCGCCATCGTGGGCTCGTCCGGTGCGGGCAAAAGCGTGCTTTTGCGCCATATTGTCCGCCTGCTGACGCCGACGACGGGATCGGTGTGGATCGATGGAACGGAAATCAATGCCGCGCAGGGACGTGAGTTGGAACGTACGCGCGAACGGTTTGGCTATCTGTTTCAAGGGGGCGCCTTGCTGGGGTGGATGAGCGTTTTCGAAAACATTGCGCTGCCCTTGCGCGAAAAGACAAAGATGTCGCAGGAACAGATCGAGACGCGCGTGATGGATGTGTTGCGCATGGTCGGTCTTGAAAATGATGGTGATAAAATGCCGAATGAAATTTCGGGCGGCATGCAGAAGCGTGCGGGCTTGGCGCGGGCGATTGTGCGGCAACCTGAGATCGTGCTTTACGATGAACCGACGTCCGGGCTTGATCCCGTGACATCGCGCTCAATTGACGCCTTGATTCGCTCATTGAATGAAGATCTCGGCATCACGAGCGTGGTCGTGACGCACGATTTGCAAGGTGCATTGACGAGCGCGGATCGCATCGCAATGCTGTCGCGCGGACGTTTCATCGAGGTTGCCTCGCCGGCCGCTTTTGTTGCCAGTCAGAATCAGGAGGTCCGGGCATTTCTGGAAGCGCAGTTTATTTCCAAAGAGGGGTTGCGTGTTTAAGGAAGGGGATACGTCACATGAGAAAGATTAATAACGAGTTTTTTGCTGAAGTGTTTGTCGGTGTTTTCATGGTCGCTGTATTGGGACTGCTGGTATATTTCACCGTGATCATCTCGGGAACCGACGTGCTGAGCCGGACGCGGAAGGTTCCGATGACGGTGAAATTCACCGATGTGGGCGGTCTCAAGCCGCGCGACTCGGTCACGTTGCGCGGAATGACCGTCGGGATGGTGAAGGACTTGGAAATTAAGGATGATTACGTGCTCGTCTATCTGGCGGTACGTAACGAAATTGTGATTCGTGAGGGATATGAGATGACCGTGCGGTCGACGTCGTTGCTCGGCGGTAACCAGCTGTCGATTGAAAACGGTGGTGGCAAAGCATTGCCCGACGATACCCTGTTCGTCGGTCAGGCGCCCATCAATTGGATGCGCGATCTGAGCCAGGTCGTGACGCGGTTGCGCGAAGCGACCGATGAAGGCGATCTCAAGGCCATTGTTTCCAACTTGAAGGCGGCGACGGAATCGATGCGCGCTTCAATGGTCAATATCGAGAAGGGCAAAGGTACGTTAGGTCGCCTGATGTCGGATGACGAGACGATGTACCGCGATTTGTCCAGTGCCGTGGCGAGCATCCGCTCCGTCAGCGAGAAGCTGGACAAGGGGCAGAATTCACTGGCGCGTCTTGTGGGCGATGACGGCGCGGTCTACGCCGACATCAAGAGCATGTTTGCCAATTTGAAAGGACTTTCGGAACGGTTAGAGAAAGGCGATGGTACCCTGGGCAAATTGATGGCCTCCGATGATGTGGTCTACCGCGATCTGCGCGATACCCTGGCGAGTCTGAAAAATGTGGCGACCCGTTTGGAGCAAGGCGATGGCACCTTAGGCATGCTGATGAAGGATGATAACAAGGTCTACAATAATCTCGATGCGACGGTTGCGAATCTCAAGACCGTCTCGGATCGTCTGGCAAAAGGTCAGGGCACGCTGGGCAAGCTGGCTGCGGACGAGGAGATGTACCGCGATATGCACGGGCTTGTCAAGGATGTGCGCCAGACCGTTGATAACTATCGCGACACCATGCCGATCACGGCGTTTACCAGCTTGCTGGTGGGTGGACTGTAATCCGTGGAGCAGCAGCGTCCCTTTAATTTGTGCATGGCGCCTTTGCGCGGTGTAACCGTGCGGACCTTCCGCGTCTGTTTTGCGAAGTGGTTTGCTCCGACGGACCGTGCGATTGCACCGTTTATCCCAACCGTGGCCGGTGAGCGCGTGAAACCGCTCTTGCTGAAGGATATTGATCCCGCACTACCGCAAGGTATTCCCGTCATTCCGCAGGTGATCGGCAAAGATCCTGAACAGTTGCGCGTGCTGCTGCGCGCGTTTAAGGCGCTGGGGTATACCGTCGCGGATCTCAATGCAGGGTGTCCGTGGCCCTTCGTCGCAAAGAAAGGACGGGGCTCCGGGTTGCTGAAGGATGCGGATGTTTTGGCGCGGATGCTGGCGGTCGGGTGTGAGGAGATGCCGGGCGGATTCTCGCTTAAAGTGCGCTTGGGGTTGACGCACCCGCACCTGCTGTGGACGCGCATGGAACTCATCAACCAATTTCCCTTGCGCGAGGTCGCGATTCATGCGCGTACCGCGCAGCAAATGTATGAGGGATCGGTTTTGCTGGACGACTTTGCCGAAGCGCTGGACCTCTGCGCCCATCCTGTGGTTTATAACGGCGATATCTTTACGCGCGCTGATTTCCTGCAGCTACAGCACCGTTTCCCGACGGTGAATCGCTGGATGCTGGGCCGCGGTTTGGCGATGGATCCTTTTTTAGTGGAGCAGCTTAGTGCCGAGACCGATACGCTGCCGCGCGATATGCAGCGGTTAAGCGGCTTTCTGGAGGATTATCTGCAGGCGTGCGAAGCGGAACTGTTCGGCCCCGTCTCGGTGCTGGGACGGATGAAGGAGCTGTGGGGCTATCTCAAGTTCGGCTTTGTTCACGGCGACAGAATCTGGAACGGCGTCAAAATCTGTCGCACGCTCGATGAGTATAAGCGTATTATCGCTTCGATTCCGTTTGAGCGGGAGCCTTTTGCTGGTTACCGACGGTAACGCCTGGCATGTAGCGGTCAGCGGCGCGCAACCAGCCGTTGGTCCAATCTGTACCCGGATCGAATTTCGCCGGATCCGGACGCAAATCATCAGCCGTATTGGGTAGATGGTCTGGCCCGCAGGAGAAGAGCGTGGGCAGCTGATTGGTGCCTGTCGGCGGCGCATATTCAAAGGGACGGCCCCACGGATCTGCGCTGAGCACGTTGATGTAGGGACCCTGCCAGTCGGGTACGGCGTTCTGGCCGGGGTCGCGCACCAGGGCGCCGAGTCCGCCCTGACGTAGTGTGGGATAGCGGCCAACATGAAGGTGGTAGCGTCCCAATGCGGTGGCCAGGGTGTCGAGATGCCGCAGGACGCGTGCTTCGGGCGATTCCCTGTGGCGTTTGCGCGTGACCGCGCTATCCGTCTGATGGAAAAGCAGCGCAGCGACAACCGTCATCAAGAAAATGACGGCAAAGTAAAACCGTGGATTGCGGAACATGGACGGTGTGATGGTGCCATGCAATTCACTTTTCTTCTGTTCCACGTCGCGCCAAATGTTTTCAATCTTGCGTTTCTTGGCGATGCGCACGTTGGGTTCGCGCATCTTCGGCACGATCATCATGCGTCCGCAACTCGGACAGTGCGTTGTTGCGGTTTCACCGAGCAGCGTTTTACAGTATGGGCATTTGAACGTCATGGCAATGGGTATCCAGCAGCCGCGTGACTTAGGGGTCGAGATTGGTCAACGCCAGCGTATCCATGTCGATGCTGCGGTAGTAGCAGTTGCGCGGTTCACCTTTCTGGTTCTTGGTGTGGCAGATGGCGCCCCGTTTCGGACGGACGATATAGAGCAGGGAGTTCTGCTCACAGTTGACGCGCGCTTCGATAAGATCAAACGTCTCGCCGGAGGTCTTGCCTTTTTCCCAAAGCACTTTGCGCGACGTACTCCAGAGCACGAGCATCCGTTCTTTAAACGCCTGTTTCATGGCGAACTCATTGGTATACGCCACGAGAATGACTTCTTTGGTGTCAGCGTGTTGGACAGCGACGGGAATGACGTCTTTGCAGGTTTCCGCGATTTTCGCAATCTTCGCGAAATCCAACATCAGGGTTGATCCTTCTTCGAGTTCTTTGCTCATGTGCTTCCTTTCGTACTAATATTCTAACAGGCTGTTACCAATCGTTTCGCGTAAAATCGAATCGCCGGGGACGACCTCCGCGGCAAGCGAGGAAAAGTTATGCAGGATGCCGGAGAGGCGCCGCGCTTCGACGTATTCCTCATCCCACGGTTTGATCTGGTTGAGCAGCGCGGATGCCATGGGCTTTAAGACGGCCAGCTCATAGTCGAGCGCCGAATTAAAGACGGCGTCCGCCAGATGCTGATAGGGATAAATCCAGCGTTTTTCACCACGTTCAACGGATTTCCAGAGGCGCAGCGTGGCCAGTGCCGAACGGTTGCGGTAGGTGTAGTCGCGGACGATGCGGCGCAGAATGCGGGTGTCGCTCGTGGAGATGCGGTTGCTGCTGTCAATGCCAAGCTGCGTCAGCGTGTTGAGATAAATCAGGAACTTATCTTCACGTGGAATATCCGTCGTTAACTGCGGGTTGAGGCTGTGGATGCCCTCCATCACAATGATGCCGTTTTCCGGCAGCTGCAGTGTGGACGCCTGATCAAACCCTTGCTTCTTGATAAAATCAAACTGGCGCATGTGCACGGACTCGCCGGCCATGAGGCGGATAAGATCGCTGTTGAGCCGCTTCAGATCCATGGCCTCGATGTGCTCGTAATCGAGATTGCCGTTTTCATCGCGCGGGTTCAGTTCGTCACCGACAAAATAGTTGTCCGTGGAGATGAGAATCGGTTTGAGTCCATTGACGCGCAGGTGGGTCATCAGCCGTTTCGCGGTGGTCGTCTTACCCGCGGAAGAGGGACCTGCAATCAGGATAAGCTTGGTGGCAGGCGTGCGCTGAGTGATCGTATCCGCGATCCGCGCCAGCTTGCGCGAATGCAGCGCTTCAATGGTCTGTACGAAATCAGAGGCTTTCTTTTCAAGGATTGCCTGATTGAGCTGGCCGACTGTCGTAATCCCGACGATCTTGCCCCATTCGATATGTTCGCGGTAAACATCAAAGAGATGTTCCACCGGCGGCAGTGGCTGGACCACCGTGGGTGCGGACGAACTGGGCAAATTGAGGACAAAGCCGCGCGCATGCGGAATCAGATCAAACCGGGCCATATAGCCGGTACGCGGTACCAGCGGCGTTTGGCAGAGATCGCGATGCGTGCCGCAGCAGGTCAGGATCACGCTCGGCGGGTTGCGATGGGCCAGCAGGTTGAGTTTGTCGTGCTGCTGGGTGGCTTCAAAGCCGCGCACAGCGCTTTCATAGGAGACCATCTCATAGGTGATCGGCAGGTCTTCCCGGATCATCGCCTGCATGGCCTTCTTCAGCTGTTTCACCTTATCCGAGAGCGACGGTTCTTCAAGGTCGTCCCACGCGACGGTGCAATACAGTCCTGCGCCGACCGTGTTGCGCACGCGGCATTCCACCTGCGGATAGAGTTCATGCGCAGCCTTGGCGAGCAGGAAACAGAGCGAGGCGCGATACATATCCCAGCCGAGATCGTCGCTAATCGTGAGTGGTTTGGCCGTGGTGTCCACGTGCAGCGGCGTGCAGAGCGGCAGCACCATGTTGTTGGCAATTGCGCCGATGACGGGCAGGTCATTCAGGGTCGAAGGCAGCACATCGGAAAGTAACGTACCCTTGGATACGGTTAATATCTCTTGATCAGGGAGTGTTACTTTGATGGCATTCATTCGAAATTTCCCGGATAGAGTTTTTCAAAAACAACCATGCGGCACTCGATCGGACCATTGAAGAAGGGAACGCGGCGTTGGGAGCGAAGCCCGATGCGCCGCGACATCTCCATGTTTCCAGTGAGCACGCATGCCGTATAACCGAGGCACTTCTGCTTGAAAAAATCGCCGATCCGCTTGTACAGCGGTTCAAGATCCGTATCGGCGCCCATCCGTTCGCCGTATTCCGGATTCATGAAGATGGTGGCCGGTGCATCCGGGAGCGGCGTGGCGGCAAAATCGCAGGTCGTAAAGGTGATATACTCCGCAACGCCTGCGGCAATCGCATTGCTGTGCGCCATTTCCACGGTTTCGGGATCAATGTCGGAGGCGATAATCGGCGGCAGATTCTCTTTGCGTTCCTCCTGATGGGCTGTCTGGACCATCTCTTTCCAGATTTGCTCCGGGGATGCGCCGAACCGTATGCGCACGCTTGTGCCGGCCCGTTCGCCGGGAATCGTGATGCGATAGCCCTTGATCGACATGAAGGCGAAATGACTTTTGAAGCTGCCGGGGGCACGGTTGATGGCAATCAAGGCCGCTTCGATAGCAGGGGTCCCGCTGCCGCACATGGGGGCGACAAAGGGCGTATCGCCCTTCCAGCCGGAGGCCAGCACGCAGCCGGCCGCAAGCGTCTCCGACATGGGCGCCTTGCCGGGCATCATGCGGTAACCACGCCGCGAGAGAGGCTCGCCAGTGGTATCGAGATAGATGATCAATTCGCGTTCCTGCCAGTAGACGAAGACCGCGGCGCCATAGGTTTCGCGGCCCGAATCCGGACGACCTCCGCAGTGCTGACGCATGCGGTCCGCGATCGCATCCTTGGCTTTCAACGAGGGCATGCGCGTGTCGTTGATGGTGGGGGTGTTGACGACCGAATTGACGGTGAAATAGCCATCGGCATCGAGAAGATTTTCCCAATCAATGGAATAGACATCCTCATAGAGTTCGCGTAAATGATGGCACTCCGTACGTAAAATCGGAACGAGGACGCGGTGTCCGGTACGCAGCTGGAGATTGAGTTTCATCACATCGCGCATCGAGCCTCGTACAACGACGGTTGTCTCCGTCGTGTCGATAATGGAGTACCCCATGTCGAGGAGCTCTTGTGATGTGTGCGGAATGAGTCCTCGTGCAGAGAGCACGATGATCGGGTAGGTGTCTTTCCAAAGATTCATAGTGAGATCCGGTAAAGCAAAAACACGGATCTGGCGTGATCCAGATCCGCGCTTTCTCTCAAGGCAACCTGTTTAGCCTTTGAGATCATTGTACAACTGCAGCGCTTCAGCAGGCTTCATGCCCTGGTGAACCACGGCGCTAATCGCCTGGATGATGGCTGCGGGTGCCTCAGACTGGAAGACGTTGCGGCCCATGTCGACGCCGGCAGCGCCGGCATCAATTGCTTTGTAGGCCAGTTCCAACGCTTCGAGCTCAGGCAACTTCTTACCGCCGGCGATCACGATGGGCACCGGGCAGCAGGCCACGACTTTCTCAAATCCTTCCGTGTAATAGGTCTTGACGACATTGGCGCCATTTTCCGCGCAGACGCGGGCGGCCAGACCGAAGTAACGGGCATCGCGGGCCATATCTTTGCCGACTGCCGTTACGCCCATCAGGGGCATGCCAAACGAAAGGCAGGCATCGGCCGCGCGCGAAAGGTTGGCCACCGTGGTCGCTTCCGTAGCTTTGTCGCCAATGGCCACCATGACAGCCATGGCGGAGGCATTGAGGCGGACTGCGTCCTGAACGTCGATCACCACGTTGTGGTTGAGTTCGGTTAAGATCGTGCTGCCGGCATCGGAGCGCAGACAGACCGGCTTGCGCGAGGTGGTCGGAACGAGTGCGCGCAGCACGCCGCGTGCGCACATCAGGCAGTCGGCATACTCGATCAGAGGATTGATGGTCAAGTCGATACGTTCCAGACCCGAGGTCGGCCCCATAATGAAGCCATGGTCAAAGGCGAGCATCACGCTTTTGCCTGTCTTGGGGTTGAAGATGCGGCTTAAGCGATCCTTCATGCCCCAGTCCAGATTGGCACAGCCCTTGAGAAAATAACCTTCTGCCTTCTGCGCAACGCCAAGACCGTACTCTTTGCCGTCGCGAATATCATCTAAATCTGCCATGGTGAGAAACTCCTTGTTTCAGTGTCAGTTAAACTGCTTTGGCGAAAGCAGCGAAAATCGTAGACATCGATGCAGAACCTGCATCGCGCGGGCCGATCGAACGTTCGCCCAGATTCTTTGCACGCCCGAACTTGGCGCGCATCTGCATGGTGGCTTCCGAGCCCTTGGCCGCAGCTTCAGCCGCTTTGGCGAACATCGCCGGAATGCCTTCAGCAACGGCGGATTTCAGCGCCTCGGTTGCCGGAATCAGCGCGTCCATCAGGGTCTTGTCACCGACGCGGGCACGCGTGGTGAAGCCGATCTCCTCCAGTCCGCCTGCGAAAACAGCCGCGATTGTATCCGCGCTCAGCTCGGCCGCATTTTCCGGTGCTGCGTCGCTCATGCCTTGCAGCCAGGAACCGTACAGGGTGCTGGTTGAACCACAGGCTTCACTCTGGAGCAAGTCGCTGAGGGATTTCAGATAGCTTTTGAAATCAGCGCCTTCGGCTTTTGACATCGCCTGGAAGGCGGTTACGATAGCGGTGCCATGATCTCCGTCGCCGCCCGCAGCAGCGTCGAGTTCAGAATAGAATTTTTCGTTCGCGTAGATTTCGGTTGCGGCCGTAGAAACCATCGCTTTGAATTTTGCAAGTGTCAACATAGGTGTCCTTCGAAGAATATCCGCGTGGCAGGCGTGGCGTCTGCCACGCGGACCTTGCTCTCATTATGCAACCGTCCAATAGGGGGCGTTCGCGGGTTCCTTCACCAGCTGGACATGGTCGTTATCCAGTTTGCAGAGGATCATTTGGAAACCGGCCATTTCCTGAACCGTCAGGAGTTCGTCACAGAGGCCATTGACCACGGTGATACCCTTTTCCTTCAGGATTTGCGCCGTCTTGCGATAGACCACGAGCATTTCCATCAGCGTGGTTGCGCCGACGCCGTTGACAATCAGGAGTGCATGGTCACCGGACTTCGTGCCGGTTGCCTTCAGCAACGGGGCGATCATGCGAGCGGCCGTTTCATCGGCGCTGAGGATCTTGGTCCGTCCGCCACCGGCTTCGCCGTGCTGCCCCATGCCGATCTCCATCTCGTCATCGGGAAGCGTGGCGATCACGCCGCCATTCTGCGGGTGCGTGCACCCGGTCATCGCGACAGCCAATGTGGCCATTTGCTTGTTGAAGCGTTCGCCGAGCTCGCAGATCTCATCGAGGGATTTACCCTGTTCCGCTGCTGCACCGACCACTTTGTAAAGGGGAATGCACCCAGCCAGACCGCGCTTCTCTTCAGGGTCGATATCGATGCCGGCGCTGATGTCCTCATGGGTCACGATTTCGCGGACCTTGATGCCTTCCTTCTGGGCATCGCGGATCGCCTTGCTCGCGCTCATACGGTCACCTGCGTGATTCAGCGTGACAAGCAGAATACCCGCTTCGCGCTTGAAAAGACGCAGCGTTTCGAGCACCTTCGGTGCGCCCGGAGCAGCGAAAATATCGCCGACAACGCTGGCATCCAGCATGCCTTTGCCGACGAAACCGCTGATGGCGGGCTCATGGCCTGCGCCGCCGAGCGAGATGATCGCGACCTTGCTTTCGCATTTCGGCGTGGCGCGGACGACAATCTTTTCATTGATCAGCTTGACCTTGTCGCTGTAACAGAGGCTGAGGCCTTCAAGCAGCTCTTTGGTGAGATTGGCGGGATCGTTAATAAATTTCTTCATGGGCATAATACACGTCCTTCTCGTTACTTTTTCTGATAGAATTCAACAACAACAGCCTTATCCATGACAAAGCCGATATAGGCATCGCCCAGATCAAACTTCGGCCACAGCACATCTTTGCCTTCCATGGCCTGGTCAATATTCTCGACCTCATACGCCACGTGGGTCTGCGTCTGAATCGCGCCGGCCATAGGGCTCGCCGCTTCGAAGTAGAGGAATTCGATCTGATAGGCGGGTTCATTCTTGATCCACACCTTGAGCGGTGCAGCGTACATCATCCCCTCGAGCTTGGCGCTGAGGGGGATTCCTGTGTGCATGTATTTCATAGGATCAATCCTTTGTGTTTGACGTTTAGAGCGAAACGCCAGGAACGCTGAAACGCAGGCCAGCGCCATCGTGGAACGTTGCATATTCCGTGACGATAGCACCTTCCGGTCCAGCCATCATGAAATGCCAAGTCTCATCTTTTGCAAGCTTGTGGACTTTGCCATCAGCTTCCCACTTCTGGACGTGGCGGCTCTTCAAATAGGGAACCTGTACTTTGGACAACATGGCTTTTGCCTCTGGGAATTGATCGAGATTATCCTCGCCAACTTCGCTGAAGCCATAGACGTATCCGTGGCGGACTTGCCAGGATTCGGTCTTGCACCGAATGACTTTGCCCTCTTTGCTCTGGGTCGGCAGGTGCCGATGTTCCGGGATACTCTGCCCAGGGAGCAGATAAATCTCATGTCCGAAATAGCCTTCCTTCTCCTCGTTTGCCCAGAAGACACCAGCCATGCCGAACTTCATGAAATCGCCTTTGCCGAAATCGACAGCCCAGAAAAATCCATCATCCTTTTTGAGCGCCGGATAAATGGGAACGCTGAAATGCGTCATCAAATCAAAGTAGGCCTGTTTGGCTTTGGCCTGATCAAATTTTCCATCTTTATAGAATTCTGAACTTTCCATGCGTGTAACCCCCTTTTTACATGAGTTGGACGTTGTACAACCGGTTGTAATAACACCCAAGCCCAAACTTGCAACGACTAAACTCGCAACAATGATTCCGTTATTCATGAGCATCCTTTCACTGTGTTTACCGTCCGATTAACGGACAAATAATTCGCTAATTATCGTGGTTAAAACTATACATTATTTCAGGGGGTCTGTAAATGCTGATATCGCGAAGCAAAGCGCCTTTCTCGT
>CAZMLC010000072.1:0-1760 GCA_964567125.1 uncultured Akkermansia sp. | reverse complement strand
TTAATACCACGCCGTGATGACGACATTGTCGGTAAGATCTTCTTTCGGGGGAAGGTTAAATCCCGGGCCTGTTCCCGCGTAGATGTCAGCCGTGCCGTTCCCCGTGACGTTTTGTCCGATGACAATCGCACCGTAGATCGTGGCATGGCCATTCACTTTCAAACTGGAGGTAGGCAGGATTAAGGCCCCGTTGATCGTGGTTCCCGCATTCAGTGTGAGCGCATTGGCGCCGGTGACGATGAGTGCCGGATAGCCATCGGTCGATTGGAGGGTCAAATGCTTGGAACTAAAGGCACCGTCGAAAATAAAGCATCCTGTTCCGACGCCGCTCCAGCCTGCATCGGAGCCCGTGCACCATGCGATTCCGCCGGGAGGACTGGCCGGAATGTCCGCTCCGCTGGCATAGACGGCGCCGTTTTGATGGGCGTAATCTTTGAGTGCTGCAATGGCGGCGGAAAGGTTGTCCGGCTGAATGGGCACCTGGGGTTGATCGGGGATCGCGGTAATGTTCGTTGTCTTTTTCAATGTGACTGACGACGCGCTCGAGATGGTTGTGCTGTTCACGCTGGAACTGCCATTCATGGTGACTGCGCCGTTGGCATGGATCGCGCCGACCCCGGCATAGAAATTGCCGGTCATGCTGAGCGCTCCGCCCACGAGTATATTGTAATCGAGCGTGAAAAACCGATCATCGGGATCTTCGGTATTTTCAATGACCCTGTTTTCAATGTCTGCGGAAACGGTGTGACGGCCTAATCCGCAATACCCGACGGATCTCAATTTATATCGCCGCTCGTTTGATGCGACAGCCTCGCTGACAACAACGAAACGCCCATCTGAAAAGGCGCTGTCAAACGCGATCGATGGCGCAACGCTGAAATCGCTTTTGATGCGGTTGTAGGCGATGTTCAGCCCTGTTTCAGCGATCATTTTCGCTTTGATCATGTCGCGCGTGATTTGCATCATGCGCATTTGCTGCGACGCGGTGAACCCGAGGTACCCGCAGACAACCGAGACAATCGAAATAATGCCGAGCGCCAGAAGAACGGCCGATCCAGAACGGGGATCCGGGCTTTTCTTATGCAGCGGAGTGGGCGTGTGAATACGGATGTTCATGTGGAGCCTCCTTGGTTTCATTTGCCGCTGTTTCGCGGATCGATTTCTGCTGTCATGCTGGATCTCAGCCGTTGCGTGACGCCTCCTATTCCGCGCACGTCTTTGAAGATTTCGATTTCCATGGTCACACCGCGTACAAGCATCTGATCATTGACCTTGACGGTGTAGAGCGGTCCGTCCGGGCCTTTAAGCACATCGGCGGAGATATCGACATACCGCGTATCGCCATCGCATGTGAACCAGGCGCGCAGCAGGCGCGGCGTGTTGCTGCTGTAGGGGCCTGCTGTCCCGAGACCGCCATATCCAGGGGGCTGGGTTGCACGTTGGGCCGTAAAGCTTGCCCGGAATTGCACAAAGCGTCCTGTGTTTCCAGAGAACGCAAGTCCTGAAGAGGCCTGGGCGACATTGATCCAATCGGGCGCATCGGTAATGGAAAAGCCATCCGCGGAGAGGTAGTTACCGGAGCGGGCGTACATGGCGAGTGCCGTTCCCGATGGCAGATAGGCATTCCACGAAAATAGTTTGGCTTGGGATGAGGTGTCCTTGGTGTCATAGACATGCGAGATATAGTCGCCGCGTTCGGCGAAATTCAGCACCATCGACTCGACGATGGGGATCATGGCGTGATGTGTCACGTTGGGTAT
>CAZMLC010000071.1:0-13912 GCA_964567125.1 uncultured Akkermansia sp. | reverse complement strand
ACCCAGAGTCCGCCTGTGATCGTCAATGTGGAGGTTCCGCTGAAAACCAGATTCGAGACGCTCATCGCCGGATTCTGGCCGGGGATCATTACGCGTGAACCCATATCCAGAAAGAGTGTTGCCGCATTGGAGCATGTGACCGAACCGCCCTGCCATGGCGAGGTGTTCGTGGCTGCGACACCCAGCGTTGCGCCGGATGCAACCGTGAGCGCACCGCGGTCAAGTGCGATCGAGCCATTGATTGAGAGGCCGGGCTGCGAGGGGGCATTCGCTGCACCTAGCGTCAGGCTCCTGTTGGTTCCGCTGATGGTGCCACTCACCCAGAAATTATTCCAATCCTGTGTGATCTTGGAGTCCGTGACAGGGTGATCGGTCCCATACAGGTGAAGTTCTCGCTTCCGTGCAGTGCGCCGTACGTCGAATCCTTGCCTGTGCCAGAGAGCGTGATGGCATTGGTCATCTCATACCGTCCGTCGCTTGCGCCCCAGCCGGAACGCACCGCCAACGTTGCTCCGGTTGAAACAAAGACGCGTCCCGAGGTGTCGCGCAGGCCACCATAGATCGCCTCAAGCATGCCTTGATTGATCGTGATATCGCCTGACAGCGTGTTTCGCGCACCCAGACGAAGCGTGCCAATGCCGCTTTTTACAAAGCCCTGCGTGCCGCGCAGCACTGAACTGATCAGCAGCGCCCGATTGGTGATGTCAATGTTCGGAGTCCCTGAATAAACCGCCAGCGTGAGCGGCGCGTTCGTCACGGTCCAGTCATGGCTGGGCGTGGTATCGCCGAAACGAAGTGTGCCGACGGTTCGCGCCGTATCGTTGTTGATGAATGAATTGGCCGTGATATTCAGTGTACTGAAGTCCGCGACAGCATGGGTGTCGTCTGCGACCATATCGGAAAGCCAGTTGCTTGGTGTGCTCCATGTTCCGCCCGATACATTTGACCAGATTCCATCTGCACCGACTGCGTGCAGCGGGAAGGTCATACTGATTGCAGCCATAGCTGCGATCAGAAAGAAAGCATTATCCATTGTTCTCTTTACGTTCATACAGCCTCGTATTTTCATGCGAACATCACAAAAGACGTGTCTTAATCAGTATGACTAAATCAAACCCTCAGTAAAAAGTCAACGGACAGATGGCTTTATGTAAAGTAAGACTTCGCGTTATGCCAGTGGTTCATTTTCGATGCCGACAGGGCGAGGGGTGTGCTGGACGTAGATGGCGGTTTTACCTTTGATCCAATGTCCAGGGATCATCCAGTGCATGGGATTTGCTGGCAGTCCTTTACGTTTGTGGCTGACGAGTGAGATGAGAAGGTCAATCGCTGCAAAGGCGATTTCCTTGGGCACTTGATCAATGCTGGTTATTGCAGCATCGCGTTTCTCCCACAGATCGAGTGAGGCGAAACCGATTTTTTTAGGATTGCGGATGCCCCATTTTTTGATATCGGGAACTCCCGGAGTGATGACGGCATCGAGTTGGTTGCCGGCGATCCATGTTTTTACTGCGCGGGGTTCCAGTTCAGCAGCAATCAGCAGTGGAAGCGTAAAGGCCCTCAAGCGTAACCAGACGCTGTATGCGGCCGTCCAGCGATGATGCGTCCTCAGGTCATCTTCGGTTCGGATACAGAACCCGATGCGTCGGTAACCGAGCGCCTCCAGTTCATCCAGCACCAGAAACATGCCATGGTAGTGATCGTGCAAAACCTGATGAACCGCAGGAAAACGCAAGCCGCCACCCATTTCAACCACGCAGAACTTTTCCCATTCAATCGGTAGCGTACCATGATGCTTCTCAAAAAAAATCGGCTGATATTGGGTAGCACAATGCCTGTAATGCCGCGCGACCAGAGGATTTCATTCACGCGCTCAGGCGGCAGTTTCGGATTGGATAGCCACCAGGGTTCAAGGTTATAACCCTTCTCCGCAGCATAGGCTTTCATCACGCGAAATTTTTCGAGATCATACTTTTTCCATCCCGCTTTAGTCGGTTCGGTGGTCACGAAGGCCAGCGTTTCGCGCATCACGCCATTCCGGAGCCGGGCGACCTCGGCCATGAGATGACTCATTTGCGGACTGCGCGAATAACCCATTTCGTGGGCGGCGGTGTGGATCTTTTCGCGCATGCCTTCGGATACTTCATGGCTGTCGCGCAAGGCCAGGGAGACGGTCATCCGCGAGACGCCGATGCGTTTGGCGATATCGCCGAGACTGATGGCTTTTGTTTTCATAATTTTTTAAGCAGCAGGAATGCGGGTAACCGCAGGAGGACGGATGCGATAAACAGAAGACCGTAACCGCCGGCCACTTCCGCACCCCAACCCGCCAGGAGTCCCGCGCCAGCAACAGTCGGCCCAGCGAGCGTCGCCAGCAGTGCGGAACCGACTGCGCGGCTATCGGCAGGCAGGCATTCGAGCGTGAGACCGAACAGTGTTAATCCATACCCGCTGGCGAAGAACCCCATCAATGTCCAGCAGCCATAGACCAGAGCCGCATTCTGTTCAGGGCAGAGAAGTAAGAGCGGTGGTACACAGAGTGATCCCGCCATGCAGAGACCCATGACGCGCTGGGCGCTGATACGATCCGCCAGCCTTCCCCAAAACGGACTCGCCAGGACTGAGGCGCATGTGCTGGCCATAATGAGCAGGGAGACACCTTTGAAGCTCCAGTGCAGGTTTTTCAGCACATGCGCTTCGGCAAATGGCACGAAGACCGTTGTCCCGCAGAGCCAGAGCATATTGATGCAGGCGAGACAACGGAAGCGCAGATCCTTCAGGGCGTTCAGCAGATAATCCCATGAAAAATTCGGCAGACGGCTCTTATGTCCTGGATCATGTTGATCGTTCAGAAGAAAATAGCAGACAAGGCCTGTCACACCGGCCATGCCGTGCAGCCATGCGAACCCCTGACGTTCCCAGTCTGCATGGCGAAAAGCATCCAGTGCGCAGCCGGCAAGGATCATGGCAAGCAATCCCGTGGCATCGACGATGCGATTGCGGATGCCCAGATAGCGACCGCGGATCGGGGCTGGAACCAGAATCGCCATCCAGGCCATCCAGCCGGGTCCGCTTGCATGATAAAAAAGTTGAAAAATTGTATACAGAACAAAGAAAATCGGCAGAAACCATGTTGCTGAGTAATGCGCGTACCAGGCCAGTCCGGCCATGAAAAAAAAGGTGCTGCGCGCGATTAGCCCCAGAACCATCACGATCTGTTTCCGATAGGGTGCAAAGCGATCCACGGCATAGGCGGCCATGAGTTCCGCGAACGCAATCCAATAGGGAATCGAGGCGAAAAGCCCCAGCTGAAAATCCGTTGCGTTCCATGCCAACAGGAAACCCGTCATCAACGGTCCGAGCGCAACCGTGGTGAAGAGCGCGTTCACCGCTGTTTCAGCGGTGGCGATCTCCAGCGCATGCCGGGTCCTTGCTCGCTCTTCCACGCGCATCATGGCAGATGTTCCCTTTGTGTTGCACGACGATCCATTTGGCACCTAGTCCGCGAGGTTTTTGCGGCATCACGCGATACGTGCGCGAACCGTTTCTTTGCCGACCCTCTTTACAACTATGGATTATACGCGGTTAGGTGGAATGGTAAAAGGCGAAACTCGGCAGCACGCAGCGTTGCATAAAAAAACACGCGTACGCATTATCAGTGCGCACGCGCGTGTGTGGGATTAGCAACGTATAGGTGCTCTATTTCCGCCAGCGGATGCTGTAGGCAGCGGGCAGGATGAGCAGGTTGAGCAGCGTGGCGCTGATTAAGCCGCCGAATTGCACAATGGCGAGCGGCGCCAGCAGTTCACCGCCGGGTTTATCGTAGGCGATGACGATCGGGATCAAGCCGAAGATCGTGGTCAACGAGGTCATGATGATCGGTACCATGCGTTCCATCGACCCTTCGCGAATGGCCTCTGCGCGCGTTTTGCCAAGCTTTTCCAAATCGCGGTAACGGTTGATGAGCAGCAGTCCGTTGCGGACAACGAAGCCGACCACCGTGACGAAACCGACCAGGGAGGCTACGGAGATGATGGGCGCCAGATAGGTTCCGCCCATGCCGAACAGTGCACGGGTATTTTCACCTAGCGGTGCCGGGTTGACCAGATAGATGGCGACGACGCTGCCGATGATGCTGAGCGGCAGGTTGAGCATCACCAGCATGGCCGCGCTGAAGCTGCCTGTGGAATAGGCCAGCAGCAGGACAATCGCGATGAAAATGGCAATGCTGAGGAGCGTGAGTCGCTGCGTTGCTGATTGCTGCGCCTCGTAGGTGCCGCCATAGGTGACTGTGCAGCCCATCTCATGAATCGTTGGCTCAATCTTTTTGCGCAATGCGGCCACGAGATCGCCCAGATTCGAGTTGGCGGCCACGTTGCAGGAGATGAGCGCCTTGCGGCGCGTGTTCTCGCGCACAATCAGATTCGACGACTCCTCGCGGAAGACATCGGCGACATCGTCAAGGCGGACGCGCTCTCCGGTGGGCGCACTCAGCTTGAATGCCGCGATATCCGCTAGCGTTGCACGCTCATCCTGCTCGACGCGGACCACCACGTCCCACCGCCGCTGATTCTGAGCAACCTGCCCGACGACAATGCCGTTGAAGGCTGCGGAGACCTGTTCGCCAGCCTCTTTCAACGTCAATTTGGCGCGCGCCAGATCATCCAGCCGGTAACGGATGCGCAGCGTATCGACCATGATTTCACGGTTGGCCCGCGCATCGGCGACTTCAGGCATGGTGTCGAGGATGGCCTTAACCTTTGCCGCGACGGCGCGCAAGGTGCTGAGTTCTTCGCCGAAGATATTGATGGCCAGTTCCGCGTTCGTTCCGGAGAGCACCGCGCTGATGCGATGCGCCATCGGATACCCGATCATGGTTGCTACGCCGGGAATCTGCGCGATCACGGATTCAATCGCCTTGCGGAGCTGATTGGGATCCTGTTTCAAATCAACGCGAACGAGGATCTCAGAGGCGCTGACCGGCTCCGCATGCTCATCGCGTTCAGCGCGACCGGTTTTACGCGTCACGCTCTTGATGCCGGGAATGGCGCGGATTTCCTGCATGGCTTTGAAGGTGACGCGTTCCGTCTCCTCCAATGAAGTGCCGATCGGCGTGCTCACGAAGACCGTGTAGCAGTCCTCGTGAAAGGGCGGCAGGAAGCTCGATCCGAAGGTCGAGGCTAGTCCCAGTGTGGCAGCCGTCAGGAGTGCCATCAGCAAACAGATCGACTTGGGATAGCGCGTGCAGAGCGCAAGCAGCGGCTGATAAACCCGTTTGAGCAGGCGCACGCTGCCGCCATCGCACGGTGCGGTTGGCGCGGCGGGGTTCCGTTTTTTGCGGTAGCTGTAAAGCAGCATGCAGAGCGCAGGGGTGATCGTGATCGCAATCAGGAGCGAGGCGACGAAGACGAGCAGGTAGGCCAATCCCAGCGGACGGAAGAACTGTCCTTCCAATCCAGAGAGGAAAAGCAGCGGCAGAAAGACCAGCACGATGATGGTGGTTGAAAAGATCACGGAATCCAAGATCTCGCTGGCAGCTTCGCGCAGCACGGTGATCTTGATTTCGCGATCCGTCAGGGGCATGGCTTCGGACGATTTGTTGGCAAAAGCCTGATCGAGTTTGCGCCAGGCGATTTCCACGAAGATGATGGCGTTGTCGACGACATCGCCGATCGCCACCGCCAGACCGCCCAGAGTCATGATGTTGATGCCGAGCCCGAAGTAGGGAAAGAGCAGCATGCCGGTGGTGATCGAGAGCGGCATCGCGAGCAGGGTGATGAGGGTTGTTCGGACGCGCAGCAGCGTCAACCCCAGCACGATGATCACGATGAGTGCTGCATCGCGAACAATGCCCTCACCGTTTTCAATCGAAAGATTGATGAAATCCGCTTGGCGATAGGCGTCGCGATGGATCTTCACCCCTTTCGGCAGGCGTGAAGCTTGAAAGGCTTGCACCACGGCATCGACTTTTTTTGTCAGTTCCAGGGTGTTTCCGCCTGGCGCCTTCTGGATGGAAAGCACGATGGCCTGTTTGTCGTCGAAGCCTGCTGAGCCGCGCCGCGGCGCACCGCCGATGGTCACATCCGCGACCTGTTCCAGCTGAAGCGTGGTTCCCTGCGCGGTGCGGACATAGGCTTTGCGCAGATCATCGATGGTCTCGATACGCGCAGTCTGCCGCAACGGGATCTCCTGATGCTGGACGTGTGCGAGATAACCGGCACCGGCCATGGTGTGGGAGAGGCGGGACGATTCGATGATCTCCGGCAAGGTGATCCCTAATGCGGCCAGTTTGGTCTGCGAGACGTTGACCTGATACTCTGGCAACCTTCCGCCGATGACGACGACCTGTCCAATGCCGGGGATCGCCATAAGCTGGTTACGTAGGTCATATTCCGCGATTGCGCGCAGATCCAGCATGGAGGTCGAGGCCTCTTCCGCGGTGATGGCGAGCAACATGATTTCGCCGGTCACGGAGACAATCGGCGTAATTTCCGGTTCAGGCCCTTCAGGCAATTGGCCCTGGACCGTGGTCAGCCGTTCCGCGACACTTTGCCGGGCGCGGAAGATGTCCACGTCCCAGTCAAAGTCGATCCAGACGAACGAAAGGCCGCCGCCCGACGAAGAGCGGACCGCTTTGACGCCGGGAATGCCGTTCATGGCGGCTTCAACAGGAACCGTGATGAATTGTTCGACCTCTTCAGCGGTAAGTCCGCCCGCCTCGGTTTGAACAACGACGCGCGGCACTTTGAGTTCCGGAAAGACATCCACCGGAAGTTTTCCGGCGATGTGGACCGACAGGCTGACCGATGCCAGCGTGACGATCAAGACCATCCATGGATGGGATAAGCAAAATTCAATCAGTTTTTTAAACATAGGCACCTCCTCGGTAGCGGGAATTAGTGGCTACCCTCGTGGAATTTCCCGTCTGCATGGAAATGCCCTGCGGCGCGCTTCGCAGCTTTTCCCTGCGAAGGTGCAGCAAGTTTGAGTTCGTAGACGCCATTGACCACGACTTCGGCTCCGGCCTGGAGCGCACGCACTTCCGTGTATGCGCCATCCGAGGCACCGGTGGTCACAACGACGCGCTTAAAGGTGTTGGTGTCATGGTCGTCGCGCACAAAAACAGCCTGTTCGAGGCCATCCTGGACAATCGCTGCCGTGGGGACGGCAACTGCGCTGTTTGCGCTGTTCGCGAGTACAACGTTCATGATGCCGGGCAATCCGGGGATGGCCCATTCAGGGACGCGGTCAAAGGTGAGAAAGAGATCGCGCATCCGTTGTGTCGTGTCGGCGGACCATGCGAGCGTGACCGTGCCTGCTGCGCGCGGTTTTGTTGTGCCGGTTCCGGTTTTGAGCGGTTCAACGAATCCCTTCAGATTCGCCGTGATGTCCAACGTTTCACTGACGACACACTCCGCTTTAAACCAGAGTCCCGCTGCGCGCGCCACGCTCAGAATTTCCGTGCCGGGTTGAACGCATTGCCCCGTGGTCGCGAGGACCGCGTCCACGATGCCCGATTCCTGGGCGACAACAATGAGCGCGTAATCCTTTTCCTGCATTTGACTGACGATGACGGTACGCTGTGTCCGCAAATGATCGCGCGTCACTTTAGCTTGCTCGTAGTCCGCTTCTTTGAGTGGTAGGGCCATTTCCAATTCAGCATTGCGTGCGTTGGCGTCCTTGAGCCGTTGCACCCGTTCGCGCAACAGGCGCGTCTCGGTTTCGAGGCGCTGTGCGGTCACTTCGGCTGTACGCAATTCCCCTTGCAAACGGATCCAAGCCGGCGATTGAAACCGGAAGAGCGGCGTGCCTTTTTCGATGCGTTGATTGGGGGTTACCAGCAGTTCGAGTGTGCCTTCAAGCAGCGTGCTGTAGATGCGCCGCGCATCCGGCTTCATCTCAAAACGACCGGCAAAACGGCGCGTCGTCTGGACGTGCCGCGTCTCTGCTGTGGCGAAGGTGATGTTGATCAGCTTCTGTGCGCTGGGGGGAATTGTGACGCTGGCGCTCTCCGCACTGCCGCAGCTTTCGCCGGGTTGGTGCGCGTGTCCGTCGGCATCGGGTTGCGCCGAGGCCTCATGCGCAGAGGCATGCTCCTTGCTTTCCGCGTCATGGTCGTGAGCCTCGGCCTCATGATCATGGCCGTCCTCTGGTTTTTGTGCAGCGGGTTTTTCATCGTGGGTACATGCGTCACTGTGCGCATGCGGTTCGGTCTTTTCCGCAGGCGCGTCGTGCGAGCAGGTTGCGGAATGTGCGTGAGGTTCATCGTGCTTTTTGCATCCTGTAAAGGCAAGCAGCACCATGATGAACGGAATCAGTGTGGAGAGTAAACGTGTTTTCATAAAATAGGTTTCCATGGAATTATTCGGCAAAAGAGGTCAATGTGATTCGTGCGTCGCGTACCGCCTGCTGCGCATCAATGGCGTTCAGCTGCGTGGTTGCGAGCGTTTGAAAAACAACACGGTAACGGAAGAGGTCAACTTCGCCTGCACGGTAAAGTCGTTCCATCCGTTGGAGGTTAGCCGTAGCGCGCGGCAGTTCTTCCGTGCGGACCAGCTTCTCTTGTTTTTCGGCCGCTGCATAGGCGCGGCGCGCGGCATGAAGTTCTGAGACGAGCGATCGCCATTCTGAACAGGCTTCGAGCCGAATCTGCGCACGTTCGGCATCGCTCTTCGCAATGGCGAGGCGATTGCGGTTCCACAGTGGCAAGGTCATGCCAAAGGAGAGTCCGGCGCGAAAATCGCCCTCTTCGTAGCCACCTGCTGGCCCGAGCGTGATGTCGGGATATTGGCGTCGGATCTCCGTGCGGAGGTCTGCTTCGGCTGCCGAGAGGCGGGCGAGCTTCGCCTGAACGCGGGGATGGCGCACGAGGTCGGCTTCACGGATTATTGGGAGCTGCGCGGTGTCGTGCTCCTTGAAATCGAGCCGCAGCGGTGTTTGGGGATGGAGGCCCAGCTGGCGGAGCAAGAGCAACCGCACAGAGGTCTGTTCAGCTGTCAGTTGAGCGATTTCCGCGCGTAGCCGGAGCTGATCCAATTCCACCTGTGCGGCCTCTGTGGCCGGAAGTTCGCCTGCTGCCTGCAGCGCCTGCATGGTCGGGGAGAACGCGGCCAATTGCTTCTCAAGCGACTGCGTGATGGACACGCGGGCTTGAAGCGCGGCGAGGCGATACCAGAGACGGTCCACCTCGGTGAGTGTTTCGCGCTCCTGGACGCTGATGGCGCAAGCAGCCGCATACGAATAGGCGGTTGCAGCCTGACGTTCCAATCCGGGAACGCCATTAACCGGGATTCTCAAGGTCAACGGGGCATCGATAATCCATGAGGTGGCGACACCTTTGATGAAGCGTTGAGCATCGAGATTCACCGTAGGATCTTCCCACCAGCCCGTCTGGCTGATCAGGTTCGATGTTGCGGTGTGTTTTACCCGTAACGCATTGAGTTCGGGATTAAAATAGAGCACTGTTTGACGCGCGGTGGCGTGTGTCAGCGTCAGCCGATTGGTCGGTGTCGACCATGTTGCGGTCTCGTGCTGCCAATCGATCGGGTTCGGGACATAGGTGCGGCAACCGGCAATAAGAAATGCGGTTGCACCTGCGATAAGAATAAAGAAATGATACATACAACTCCTGCTTGAGTGTGAATCAAAACGCGATATCAACTGATGCGTATGAAGCATCGTTGCGGACCGAGTGATGATGACGCTCAGCAGAGACGTTGTGTCGGCGATTGCGTTAGCGGAGAAGGTGCTATGCGCAAACGTGCCCAGTCCACGGGCGGCGGACTGTTTACAGTGGAGCGCATACATGTGATCGACGTATTCGTGTGGAGCGTACAGGTGAACAGCGCGATCAAGACACGGATGCGTTCGCGCTGTGCGTATTCCGCAGGCGGAACCGTGTCGAGATAGAGATGTTCGCAGCGGTGATGCATTGCTTCTGGATGCACAGGATCATCCGGCTGCGCAGCGTCGCATGCAGCGTGCGCGATATCGCAGGCGCATGGGCGGTCGCAATCCGCAGTACACGTGGGGTGTTTGACAGGGCAGAGGCAAAGCTCAATACCTTGAAGGATCGCTGCACAAAAGAGACCTACGGCAAGCATCAGGTTCCCCAGTTTGCCGAAAAACGTCAGCGATCCCTTCTGTGTAAACAGCGACATTGTGCGAAATGGTAACACAAGAGGACTCGGTTGGCAACGTCGATTGTAAGGATGAACTAACTTTTAGGCGCCGTTGAACGTGTCATGGGTGCTATTTCGCTGGTCTCTTTTGTATAGCGTATGTTATTCTCAAGGCAAACTAAAGTCAGTGAAGCGACTGGTTTCCAATAGGGAGAAGGGCGTATGATGAATCCAGATGAGGTCCAGATCTCGCCGCACGATATGCGGGGATACCGTGCACGGATTCTGCGATTGGGGTTCGCATGTGCCATGGTTGTGATCATCACGGTTCTTTCCCTTGTGCCAGCTTACCTTTTCCGTACCGTTGAATCCTCTTTGCCGCTCTTTCCTGGGTTTGACAAATGCGTGCACGGTTTGATGTATTTCATGCTGACGCTTTCTGTGCTCTCGGCCGTGTCGCCATCGGCGCGCCGGCCAATTCGTTGCCTGGTCTGCATGGCGATCGCAACGTCGCTTTATGGCGTTTTAATGGAATTCTGCCAAGGGGTTCTGACTTCAACGCGGAGCATGGATCGTTTCGATATGCTGGCCAATAGCGTAGGTGCATTTTGCGGCGCAGGAAGCGTGTGGCTGTTGATCCGGGGGCGCAATCGCTATTTTCGCAACAGAGGGAGGAAAGGATGAAACAAGAATATGGGATTCTGGTGGTATGGACGTTGGTGAGTCTGGGCCAAGCAGGCGAACCGCGACCTTTGGTTTTTCATGATCCTGCGCCGCAGCGGTATAACCTGCATGCGCGTGCCAGTCAGATCGATACGCGCGTGGCCGCGCATCCGGAAATCAACTTCCTGTTGGAGAAGGATGGAAAGCCGGCGGACATGCAGGATGCAGCGGTGGATACGCGCGTGGCACCGCAGGGCAAGCTGGTGATCTGGATGATGGGGTTCAGCGCGCCGCTTTTTGAACGCATCACGGGTTACGGACTGCATGTGATCCGCGTGCATTACGCCAATGGCTGGTTTGCAAAATTCGGGGGTGAACCGCCTCCTGCGGATCCCTATTTCCTGGGCAAGATCAGGCTTGAAGCGGCAACGGGCGAGGACTTCAGCGACGTGGTGACCATTCCCAAGCCGGACGGTATGATGGAACGCGCGCTACACTTCGTCAAATGGCTGGACAAGGAGAATCCTCAAGGCGGGTGGAGTTATTTTCTGACAGCGGATCAGGCGAATTTGCGCTGGGATCGCGTCATTATGTCGGGGGCTTCGCATGGCGCTACCACCTCGGCGCGTTTCGCCAAGTACCAGCGCGTGGATCGCGTGGTCATGTTCTGCGGACCGCGCGACCAGAACGAACTGTGGCAGGCCTTGCCTTCTGCCACGCCGGCCAATCGTTTTTTCGGTTTCAGCCATGTGCTTGACGGTGGCTGGAGCGGCCACCACTATGACCGTTCCTGGGAGCTGCTGGGACTTAACCAGTATGGTCCGGTGGTGGATGTCGACTGCGTTCCGCCGCCTTACAACAACAGTCGCAGGCTCATTACAGCGGCGGATGTGAAGAACGATCCAAGACGGGCGCATAGCGCGGTTACGCCAGGCGGAGCGGCCGTGAAAGATGCTGCGGGCACCTCTATCCATGAAGCGGTCTGGCGTTATCTTTTCACGCATCCTGTCGATCAGATCGGGACGCCGGTTCCGCGCGATCCTGCTGTCCCCGTGGATTTATATCAGCGCGTGAATAGGCGTTAATCGGATTTTTGTTTGTGCTCATTAGTATTTGACAGAACGTAAAAGATGTGTAAATCTTAACACTTTTATTTCAGAAAAGTGTACGTGGAAACCGTTGTGGCGGCGGTGTAGGGAAGGAGTGACATGCAATTAACAAACCATCTCGATGTGGATCAGATCCTGATTTGCACGGAAGAGACGGATAAAGAGCGCTTGTTGGCGCGCATGGTGGGTGCTTTGCTGTCCCCGCGGTTGCGCCGTTTGAATCCAGGGTTGGACGAGGCTACACTGCGCGAAGCGGTGCTTGGACGGGAAGCGGAGCGTCCTACTGTAATGGGCAATGCGTTGGCGTTCCCGCATGCGCGCGTGAAGGGCTTTCATGGCATTGGCATTGCGCTGGCGATTTTGCGTACGCCGATTAATTTCGGCGGCGATGCGGCGGATGTCCGCGTGGTCTGTATGATCGTGGTGCCGCAGGAAGCGCCGATGGTCACGCTCAAAGTGATGTCGCGCATGGCGCAGTTTTTCCGCGATACACGTAACCGGGACGCGTTGTTGGCTGCGGACTCCAGCGCAGCAGTGAATGCCTTGCTGGTATCGGGCGGCTTGTCGCTCGATATTCCCGTGACCGCGCGCGATGTGATGGTGCCGAACGTTCTTACGGTTGCCAACGATACGCCGTTGCGTTGCGTTGCGCGGTTGATGCATGAGCATCGGCTGAACGTGATTGCCGTGACAGATAAGACTGGTGCGCCGGTGGGGGAGATTACGACAGATGGTCTTTTCCAGTTTGGTCTGCCCGAATTCTTCCAGCATTTGAAAAGCGTGAGTTTCATCAGCGAGTTCGATCCGTTCGAGAAGTACTTTGAACGCGAAGCGCACTCGGTGGCCGAGCAATTGATGAGTACCGATATCTGCCGCATGCCTGCGGATGCGACGATTCTGGAAATCGTCTTTGCGCTGGCGGTGAAGCAACGTCCGCAAATTTATGTGATGGATGGTGAAAACACGTGGATCGGTACGGTCGACCGTGCTGCGGTTTTAAACAACGTGATCAACTGGTAGGTGACGCATGCTCGTGGCAAGTATAATTTTTCTCTTAACGTATGTACTGATCGCATCGGAAAAGGTCGATAAGACGTTGGCGGCCCTCATGGGCGCAGTGGTCATGGTTGTGGCGCGTGTGGTGCCGTATAATGCGGCGTTGGGTGCGATCGACATGAATGTGATCTTTTTGTTGCTGGGCATGATGGTGATTGTCGGCGTGATGGCGCAAACAGGTGTTTTCGAATGGCTGGCCATTCATCTGGCGCGCATGGCCAAGGGCAATGGACTGGTCATCATGTGTTCATTTTTGTTGATGACGGCTTTTATTTCGGCTTTTTTGGACAATGTGACGACCATCATTCTTGTTGCACCGCTGACGATTCTGGTGACGCAGATTCTGGAGATCCCAACCAAACCGTTGCTGATTCTGGAGGCGATCTTTTCCAATATCGGTGGCACGGCGACGTTGGTGGGCGATCCGCCCAACATTCTGATCGGCACCAAGGCGAATCTCTCGTTTAATGCCTTTATTCTGAACCTTTCCCCGGTTATTCTGATTGTACTTGCCGCCAGTCTGCTGGTGGTCGGGCGGCTTTATTACGTATCCATGCGTTCAAGCGAGGCGGGGAAAGAGCGTATCCGCCGGGCAAAGCCTGAGTTGGCGATTTTGCAACCTGTGGAGTTGCGGCGTTCCTTGGTTGTTTTTGCGCTGGTGATTTTCGGGCTTTTCTTCGGGCGTTTCGTCGGCATTGAGCCTGGACTCTTAGCGCTGGCAGGAGGCGTTGCGATGGCGCTGGTGAACAAGCGCGAAGCGCACGAAGTCCTGCACTATGTTGAATGGAATACCATCTTTTTCTTTGTCGGACTCTTTATGTTGATTTTCGGACTTGAGCATAACGGGGTCTTTCAAATGATGGGCGATCAGTTGCTCCACATGACGGGGGGCAATCTGCTGGTGACGGCGCTGGCAATTCTCTGGTTCAGCGCGATTGCCTCCGCAATTGTGGATAACATTCC
>CAZMLC010000070.1:0-14124 GCA_964567125.1 uncultured Akkermansia sp. | reverse complement strand
AACCGCGCAGTTGAAAAAAAGTGAACAAAATGCGCGCAGGCCTTGCCCTGCGCGCACCGGAACTACGTTAACCGCCATTTCAAAGCGCAAGCGCGCGGCGCAGGAAAATCGCTGAAAAACATCCGTTTTTTCGCTATTTTGATGCTTTTTACAGCAAAAAATGCACAAAATCAGCTACTTATTTTTAACTGTCACGTTGTTTTTCCCTTGTCTATCACGCTGCTTTGGCGTAATCTCAGTGTCTTAATTTTTAAATAATTTATGCAAGGTACACGTGGGTCTGTATGTTTTTGAATCGTTTACACACATTTTCAGCGCGGTTGTGGGTGCTTTTCATGGCTATTGCAATTATTCCGATCCTGATGGTCGTGACAATTGCGATTATCCTGTACAACCACGTGGTTTTCGAAACCGCGAACACGATGCTCGCCGATCTTCGTGACGAAAAAATCCGCCAGCTCTGCACATGGCAGAATCGCACGGCAGAGGACGTTGCGTTTCTCGCCTCAATCATGCACATGCACCCGGCCGGTGAATCGCCGGACTGCACCTGTCATTATCAGGATATTCTCGCCTACTATAGCCAGCGGCATCCAGAGGTCAAACATCTCTCATTTTTGTGCGGACAATCAGGGCGCGTCCTCTTTTCCACGATGCCGCTCCCCCTCGCGAGTAACCTCGTTTCAACAACGGCGTTTACGCGCGCACAACACACCAACAGCGTTGTCTTTTACCAAGAACCCTCCGCGGCGGAATCCGCGGATGTTCACATTGATTTCGCATATCCTGTCCGGGCGACCAACGCCATGGAGCAGAGCGCACCGACAGCTGTGCTCATCGTGCGCAGCAGCGCTGAACGCTTGAGAACTTCGCTCATTTCCTCGCGCGTGCGTCTGGGCAAAACAGGAGAGGTCCTGCTCGTCAAAAAAAATTCAAACCCGTTAAGCCCTTTGAATAGCACACGCAGTCCGCAAAAGTTTACCGATCGGTTCATTCACGCACTCATCCCTTATCTGGGGTTTCATGCCGACGCGCGTACGGGACTGATACAGACGACCGATTCCCACGGCCATGCAGTGCTCGCGGCGACAGCCCCTGTCCCGAATCTCGACCTCATGCTGATTGTCAAACAGGACCTTGCTGAAATCTATACCATTATGGAACGCTGCCTTGTGCTGACCGCACTGGCCATCCCGATTATCCTCGCGATCCTGATTCCGCTTGCGCGCAATTTAGCGCGCCGGGTGACGGGTCCTTTCGGCGTCATCAAATCCGTCGCCGAACAGCTGCATGCGGGCAATCTCAGCGCGCGTACAAACATCACGCGCAACGATGAAATCGGCGATGTCGCGCATGCGTTGGATACCGCAGCCGAGACGATTGAATTGGAAACCAACAAGCGCGCGGCAACCATTCAACAGGTCGAGGAAGAACTCTATCGCGCACAGCGCATGGACTCGATCGGCAACTTAGCAGGAGGCATCGCCCATGACTTTAACAACATGTTGCAGGCGATCCTCGGCTTTGCCGAGCTGCTCGAGATCGACACGGATAACATGCCTGAACTCCACGACCATGTGGTCGAAATTCAACGTGCGGCAACACGCGCGAAAGGCCTGACACACCAGCTGCTTGCGTTCGCGCAAAAGCAGGTCAGCATGCCCGTCATCATCCGCGTTAACGACTTCATCCTTTCGTCAGAAAAAATGTTCAAACGCCTTTTGCACGTCGATACCACGCTCCAGATGCACCTCGATCCTGCCGTTACATCCATCTATATCGATCCGAACCAGCTGCAACAGGTGCTCCTGAACCTCATCAGCAATGCGAACGATGCCCGGCGTCCCAAAATGCCGCAGACCATTATCATCATGACCGCAATGGTCGATATCCAGACGCCTAAAAACGCCCAAGCGCAGCCAGGCCCCTACCTTATGTTGTCGATCCACGATCAAGGTGTCGGCATCTCCGCGGAACATCGCGAGAAAATCTTTGAGCCCTTCTTTACGACCAAAGCGCCAGGCAAAGGGCTCGGGCTCGGGCTCTCGGTGGTCGACAGCATCGTGCGTTCGCAAAAAGGGTGGATCACGGTGGACTCGGACGTTGAGACGGGAACGACCTTTGCGGTGTATTTGCCGATAGCCGTCGACCTCAGTCTGCAAACACAACGCGTCCGGACCTTTCACAATTTGCACGATTTCAAAGGCAACGGACGGACCGTCTTGCTGGTCGAAGACGAAGAAGTGCTGCGTACGATTACCACGCACCATCTCGTTGAGGCGGGCTACCATGTCCTCGCCGCGGACGGCGTCCAACAGGCGGATTCCTTCTGGAAAGAGCACCAGGCCTCGATCGACATTATTGTTTGCGACGTTGTGCTCGATGACGGCAACGGCATTGCGTTTTCGACGTCGATTCGCGCCACAGCCCCCCGCCTGCCGATTCTGCTTGTCAGCGGATATTCGCAGGACATTCTGGACAAGGACCGGATGACCAGCAACCAGCTGCGTTTCCTTGCGAAACCCTATTCCAGCAAGGCCCTGCTCAACGAAGTCGCGTTTCTACTCTCGGTAAATACGTAAGCACGTTTTCATCGTAGGCAAACAAGACAACGCCTCCGCTGCCGACCGTGCGCGCCACAGCCACCTGCTCAGCGAGAGCGACGCTATCGAGCTGACTTTCATCCGCGGCATATCCCAATCCGAGAAAGACGCGCGCAGGATCTTTCACATTGGCCACGCAGTCTTGAGCCATCGCTTCAAACGCACGCGTCGAATTTGCATACGTCATCGGGCAGATAAAATCGACGCTTCCGTTTTCGATCCATTCGCTCCAGCGCTGGCCGCGCGCAAGCGCCGCGGTCGGGGGCGCATAAACCGCGGCTGAGACCACCATCCGCCGATCGACCTGCTGCACACACTTCCGAACGTCCTGGACAAACCGTGTCAGGACCGCCTGCTGCGCCTCCGGCTTTGCGAGCGTATAGTGATCCGGATAGCGGATATAGTCGAGGTGAATACCATTCACACCCCGGCGGGACAACGCGCGTATGCCATCCAGCAGCAGCGCCTGATTGGCTGGATGCTGGGGATCCAACCACGGAAGGCTTTCGCCAGAAGCGCTTGCGAGCAGGCGTCCTTGTTCTTTCATCCGCGTCATGAATGCAGCGGATGCACCCTCGGTTGACCAGCAGGTCACCCATGCGTGCACGCGCACCTTGCGCTGACGTGCAGCCCTCACCAACGCGTCCAAGGAGTCTTCGGAGCGCAACGGCGTCTGGCCGGTTACAACTTCGCGGTCCTGAACAGGGAAATAAACCGTCCCCCCGTTCTGCAAATGCACAAAAATATCGGAAACGCCATGCGCGGCCAGCTGTTGCACAGCACCTGACCAGCCCGCGAGGTTGCGCGATTCCGGATGTGCAATCCAAACGCCAATCCGCGCCGGTTTCTGAGTCCACGCGCGCTGCTCTACACCAAATTTCCGCGGATAGGACGCCTGTCCAGGCAACCACGCGTTCAGCAGCTGGGCCATAACGGCAACAGCCTCCGCCGACGCCAGGGGCGGCAAATAACTAAACCATGCGCCGCGCGGCGTCTCCACGCAGGCGGCCCACGGCGTATCAAGTCCTTGATTATCGCGCCAGGTCGCAACGACGCGGCCATCCGAGGTTGTCGGCCGCAGCGGCAGGAGGTTCGTGGTCGGAGCAGGAACCCGCGTGCCAGCACAGGGTCCGTTCAGCCAATTCCACGCTGTCCAGCACAGGCCAGGGCTTGCCGCGCGATAGGGCATGACCTCCACCTGCATCCATGCGGCCAGCGGGCGCGAGGCCTGGTAGAAGAGCATCAGCTTGTTTCCAGCCTCGCTGTAACGCTTCAGCCCATCGATCTGTTTTGCGGTCAGCCGGGGCGCATACGGGATCACGACGACGCGAAACGCATCGATCCGTCCCTCCTCCAGTTCGCGCACGGCAAACGGTGCAGCCGGATACCCTGCACGCTGAAACAGGCTCGTGAGCCGGCTGACCTGCTGAGCGCCCAGCCAGGATTCCCCGGGGGCGATGCTTTCATCGGGAAGAAGGATGCCGATATGCGGTGCCATCGCATCGAATTGCGTCAAGGCTAGCGTTGTATCCTGCCGCTGCGCATTGCGCCAAAAAGAGAGCCGGAGCACAGAACTCTGGCCCCACTGCGTAAACGGGCCTTGCTCATCGGCAAACGAAGCACGCGTACAGGTCAGGCGGATCAATCCATCCGCAGTCTGCTCGACGTGGGGCTGCGCGGAACCCCACTGCTGGCCGCGCTGAAGATGCACACTGAGATTTTGGAAAGGGGCAAGCGTAGACGCTTTGAAGACCAGGAAAAAAAGGGAGTGCTGATCGGACAACGCGACAGGGAAATCCCAATAGAACCGTTCCGCCTCGACGCGGCCAAACGGTAGATCAAACACCATTTCGGCGCGCTGTTCCAGCCGCGGTCGCGGCGTCGAGTCGCCGCACACAACGTGCGTCCACCAGTTTGTGGGTAGCGCCCAGAGTGCAGAAACCGACGCAAACCAGATCAAGCAGAGCCGCCGCACAGTTACTCCCATTCATAGGTCGTTGAACCCGTCCGTGAAACAGACTCGAGGATCCCTGCGGGGTTCAGTTGACGAAATGCGCTGTACGCAGTATCCGGTTCTTTGACGGGCTGAGGAACGGGCTCAGATTCAGACTCGACAGACTCATCCTCCTGTGACTCAGCAACGACATATGGATCGGAAATTTTCACTTTCAGGGCTTCTTCCTGTTCGCGCTGACGCTGCTGCTCCATCGCCTCAAGAGCGACCTCTTCAGGTGATTTACTCCGGTGGAACATGCTCTTGTAAAACGCGACAAGCAGAAAGAACACGCCCAGAATACCAGCAATCAGTCCTACATCGGACATCGGCACATTGATCGTCATCCTATGCTCCCACACTCACGTTTGTTAATTCGTATCCGAGACAAGCTCGGTCACATCAAGCGCAGTATCGTGCGCAGCCTGGCGTACAATTTCACGCGACACCTGCGACACCTGCGCGGCAAAACCCAACATCAAGGCCGTATCGCACAAATGGTTGATATTGCGCGGCACACCTTGTGTCCAGCGATACACTTCCGCAAGCGCCTCCGGAGTAAAGACCCAAATATCACCCCCGGAATTGCGGATGCGATGCTGAATATACTCCGTAGTCTGAGATTCTGTCAATGGTTCCAAAACCCAATCCAATTGAATCCGGCGGCGCAAGGACTCGTAGTTATTCACCATGTCGCGCAATTCGCTTGTTCCGACGAGCACCAAGGTGAATAAAGGCTCTTCCTGTCCGTTACGGTTCTGCACGCGCAAATTGCAGAGATAGTGCGCAAAATAGGGTCCATCCTTCTCCGAAGCGAGATAGTGCGCTTCGTCGATCAGCAGGAGCCAGCGCGGTGAGTTCGTCACGGTCTTACAGTGCATCTGCAACAGCATCAACGCATCGGCGAAGGTTGCCGGCTGATCCGTGATGCCGATGGAACGCAACAGATAACGTGCCATGGGCAGCACGCCATTCGGAATCGCGTCCATGCGGACGACGGGGATTTTTTCTTTTTCAGCGTGATGCTCAAGCAGCGCCAGGGTCAATGATTTACCCACGCCGAGCGGACCGGTCAACATCCCTGCCATGCGGCCATCGCTTACAAGAAAAATCAAACGTGAGAGCCCCTCCATGTGCTGTTCGGTCATGTAGACAAAACGGTCATCCATGACATTCAAAAAAGGCAACGCGTTTAGATTCCAATACTGACGATACATGGAGCTCCTTTACTTCATGCCACGAAGTGCATCGGAAAAGCGGATCGGCCCATCGGGTTTCTTTGAAGGTGCGGAACTGGCACTCGCCACTTCTTCTTTCGGCGCCGACTCCCGTCCCGGGGTTTGCGGAGCCACAGCAGCGGAGAACGCATACGGAGAAGCCACACTCTTGGGCTTTTCCCCGCGCAACACAATCCCCTGTCCCTTTACAATGTCGATCGGCAACGTTTGCGCAATCCCCTGCATCTCACCGATATACTTCGACACTATGAACGAGCGATTCGCGCCATTTTCGTGATCGAGCGTAATGGAGACCGGGCAGAGGTCCTCCATCAATTTTTTCAATGAAAATGCAGCGGCGGAAACAGGTTTTGGCATTGTCAGGAACGACGTTACACGCAACCGTTCAAGCGCATGGCTGAAGGAATAGACATGTTCGGTCAACCGCGCAACCGGCTGGATGGCCAACCACGGCACCACCGAATCCAGGACGATGCGCGCAACGGATTGACTCTCAATGATATCCTGCAGTTCCATGAAGGCCTCGGGCGGCAGCATGACATTGGATGACGTCGACTCATCGGAATTCAGCAGCTTGGCATTTTCAAGGATAATCAGCTGTCCGCGCTGCACAGCCGTTGAAAAAGGCATCGTATAGCTTTCGCCGAGAATCACGACATCTTTGGCCATGATATTCGACAACAACAAGACTTTATCCCCCGTTCGCAATCCCTGCGAAACAAAGTGGTAGGACAAAATATTCTTGCCCGATCCCATGCGACCCATGCATAGCACCGGACGATTCCGATAGATGCCTCCATATTTGGCATCAAAGAATTCAACGCCTAATCCAACCTTGTCAATCATTTCAGTCCAGTATCTCCTTGAGGATATTTCGAATGAACGCCAGTTCAAACGGCTTGCTCAGGAAAGCGCGCACCTTCCCCGTCTGTCCCAGCTTCTCTAATTCCTCTGATGGTGCACCGGAGATCAGCACGACCGGCACACCTTTCGCGGCAGCGGTTACCTGATCTGTCCACGTTTGAACACTCAGCGCATCTGGCAAACAAATATCTGCAATGATCAAACTATAGGTCGTCTGGGCTATCTTACCCAGCGCCTCACTAGCAGACCCAGCCGTATCAACACCGTAACCGGAACGTTGAACGAGAGCACTCAAGTAGCTGCGAACGGATTCTTCATCGTCAATAATCAAAACCACTTTTTGCATGAGTCATCTCCACTTTTTACAATTCTTCAAGCCCCCTAGAACGTGTACATACCACCCGCGCGGATGCTATGATCCGAATACGAATGTAAGAACATGGTCCTCAGCTCTAAATAAAGATCAAACGACGTCCAGAATCGGCGATTGTAGGAACTTGCGAATCCGAATCCAGGCTCCCAATCCTGCCCTGTGGCCAGCGTTGAATTCGACCTCGCCAACTCGCGTTGCAAACCGACAATCGCATCAAAATTCAGGAACACCTTATCGTAATCCATCCGATAGCGCAACACATAATTAAGGCGTTCATCCCAATACGGTGTCCAGTAGTAATGATTATCTTTCGCCGATGTGACAATCATACCTTCTAAGCCCATCCAGACACCCATGTCAGGCACAACATTCCAGAACGAATCGATCTGGCCCAGTCCCATTGAGTTGCCATCGTCGTAAATCCAATATTGACCGCCGAAACCAACGTGCCAGGAATCCGTGAACATCCACTTCGCATTGAAGCCGACCGAGTCATAAAACTGGAAGTCATACGCGGAAGTCACCAGGTCGTGGATATAATAGGTTCGCAGCATCAACGTTTCCAACGGATAGAAGATGAAGCCGAGGTCACCGACGATGAAATCCTTCGACGTGTCATCCGCCGGCAGTCGTTCAAAGGTTCCATATCCATCCAGTGAATCTCTGAGATGAAGATCCGTACTGCGCTCACGCTCAAAAGACATGCTCGCCTGCCCCAATGAAGCGGCCAGCAATGCGCCCGAGTCAAAGGTATGCGTGAAGCGACCGCGTATATCCTGACGCGTGGCGTAATAGGTTGCATTCCGACTGTCATTTACCTGGTTCGTGTACGAAACAGGCGCACCGGTGTTATAATTCCTGTTCTTCGTCGTCAAGACCATATCCTGCTTGATCCGCGTCTCGAAGAATTCGATGCCGAACGTGGAGCGCTGATTCGCCTTTAAGCCGCCCATGAATCCGTAACGCGTCTGTGAGAACTCACCATTGGCCTTGGTATCCCAGACCTCCGCGCCCAGATAGGGATCATCGAGATCAAACCAGGGACGATCCTCCTCTTCGACAACCACACTTTTTTGGCGGTCAGACATGCTGCCCGAATTGGAAGCCCCCATCGCGCGCTGATCCGCGGAATAGGTATCCTGGGCACCGTGCGGCATGGCGGACCGCTCTTGCGGTTTCGCCTTTTCGCCCTCCTTTTGATTGTCCGCCAAGGCAATTTCCGTCGATTCCGGATTCCGCAACACCAGAGGACGTTCTTTCCGGATCGGCCGCCGCGTAAAGTGGGCTACGGTCTCAACCTCCAGTTCGCGGCACAAATCAGGAGGATAGCCATCGCGTTTCAGCAACGCGACCATCTCTTTGGCCAGATGCGGCTTGTTCTGACGCTGCGCAATTGAAATACGCATCAAGCGTGCGAGGATCAGCGGATGGCTGAGATAGACCTGACGCACGATGTCCGCCCCTTCATCAAACCATTGCGGTTCATACCGGCTGAGCAGCATCGGATCATCACCCGCGCAGGAATAGCCATTCGCGCTGTCGATAAACCCGACCTGATAGTTGCGGCTTGCCTCAGACATGATGCTTTGCGTCACGTTGCGCAGCGAACTGATGTTGCAGAGATCCTCCTGTCCAACATCGCCGAACGGATACGCCACCATGGGGACCGGAGCATCATCTTCCAGCAATTTCTCACGCAATTTGGCGCGGCTGAGACGGAAGTTTTTGCGCATGCGCTTGTCCCATTCGTTCATTGACTCCAAGCGATTTTTCTCAGCCACCCAGAGCCGATTCGGCAGAGCCCGGACCAGGTTGGTCACAGGGCCGCCGCCATTGACAGGTAGCAGTTCATGCGCATCCTCGAGGTTGCTTCCGAACAACCAGCATCCGCTCTGCGCATACTCCTTGATTTCACGCCACGAGGCCTGGTTCGGCGCATAGTCTGCGGAGTCCATGGTGCTGATAAACATGCCAAAGGGGACGTTGAATTCTTCGGCCACGGAAAGTCCCAGTTTTAAGGCCGAGCGCGAACCCCCGTCAAACGTGACGGCGATATATTTTTTAGGAACGGATATCACCGAGGCTTCGGGTTTGATCTCCACATTGTGCTTCCGCCGCTCGCCGGTAAATGAATACCAGATGCTATCCACGATCCGGGCCGGCAACGGCAGGGAATCAGGCACTCCTGCGCTCACCGTATTCGTCTGCGTCATCGTCTGGTTCAAGACCTTCGGAATATCGGCCGGCGAGATCAATTCAAAACCCTCTTGCTTCAATGCGGAGAGGTGTTCATGCAACCGCCGGACAGAGGTCATGGGCATCCAATCGCTCTCGGTCAGCTGATGATACAGCAAGGTGAAGACGCAGCCCTTGGACGCACACGCCTCCAGATTATCCAATTGATGCAGCGCCTGCTCCAACTCACCGCGTGCCACCAGAAGCTGGGCCTTTTTGTAGAAGCGATTCGCATTGTTCTTTTCAAAATTGCCATAACGGTCCGCAAGGATTTGATCCGCGCGATCGAAATTCCTCAGCCCGATTTCAGCGGCAAAGAGGACATCTTTGGCATGGACGTTGTGCCGGTTAAATTGTTCCAACACCTTGGTCGCCAACTCGCGCGCTTTGGTAAATTCCTGCTTGAAGACACAGATATCCGCGTACGTCAGGTAATGCGCCACGCATTCAGGATCTTCCTCAATGGCCTTTTCATGCTGTTCAATGATGTAGGAATCGCGATAAGGAGGATCGTCCACCTTGCGCTCATTCAATGCGCGACACCGCGTGGCTAAGCGGACACGCAGCGCAGCCTTGGTCTTCATATCCGGTACAATTTCGATCAGCTCCTGCAAGCGTGAGATCGTTAAGTCGGCCATATCGCTGATATCGGCCAAGTCGGCGCGCAGCATCAGCGCACGCGTATTTTTTGGCTCGAGCTGCAGCACCTGCTGGCAGATTTCATCCGCGCGTTGAATTTCACCGACCTGCAACTCGACCGTCGCGGCATCCATCAGGAGGCCCGGATTATCCGGCAGTTCCTTGACGATATCGCGCCACAATTCAGCCGCCTCGTCAAACTCCTGCTGGTACGCCAGCATCCGCGCCAGCAAAATCTTGATATCAAAACGCCCCGGATCATCGCGCAACAGAGCCCGTACAATACGTTCGGCTTCGCGATAATTACCGATGCGCATAAGATTCTGCGAAAACCATAAACGGACTTCAGGCTGCGCAGGATCGATGTTCAACGATTTACGGAACATGGTGTCGGCCTGCGACCAGTCCTGGTCCATAATGGCCAACTGCGCCAGAAGGTTGTGCGGCATCGTGCGGTCGGGCATCAACTGCAACATCCGCTTCCACAGCGTTCGCGCCATCTCCGTTTCGCCCAGACGCACATAGGCCCAGCCGAGACCTTCCCATCCGGACGCCATCGTTGGATCCAACGTCAGAGCCTCTTCCAGATACGGCACGCACAGCGCATACTCTTTTTCGTTGAAAAGAGCCAACCCTTTATAGAGCAACGCGTTGGACAAGGAGACGTTTTTGTCGCCCGACGCATTCATCTCCTCCATCAGCGCAGAGCGCTGTTCCGCTGTCAGCGGCAGGCCAAAGCGTTGACCAATAACCGGGGCATCACCCCCGCTGACAGCAGGCTCTTGCGCAAAAAGAATTGCGTTGGAAAGCACAAAAATAATGATTGAGGTTCGCCGATACATCCTGTTTCTTTTTTTCCTAAAAAATTAGCGCGCTTTTTCCGTTTTCCAATACGTGAGCACCAGAGCCTGAGCTAAACGCCGTGCGCCATCCGTACTCAGGTGCACACCGTCCGGGTCGCGAACCGTAACGATCGCACCATCAGACCCCATGACATAGGAAACAAAACGGCCTGTCTTTGCAGCCAGCACCGGTGCGGTCTCAAACACCTTGACCTGCGCATGCGTTGCCGCCATATCCGCGAATATCTTGTTCAGACGAACCGCGTAAGCCTGCTGCCCCGGATCCTTCATATCGGGCAGTGTGAGCCAGATCACATGCTTGACACCACCACCCTGCAGCACATCCATGAACTGCGTTACCCGCCGCGCGTACTCGGATTCCCACTCCTTAGAACCCACCAGCAATTTCGACCCATCGCCACTCACGATCACCTGTCGATCATTGGCTCCCAACGATACGACGACAACCAGCGGTTTTCGTTCCACCAGCAGCTCGGTCATCTTCTGCATCCAGTCGAACGCATCCAACCGCGCCAATCCTGTTCCGATGGATGAGAAAGAAGATGCCACAATCCCCTGCTTCTGCGCAAGCTCCTTTTCCATCGCGCTCCCTAAAAGCCGCATCATGGAATCGCCGATCATCAGCACAGGCGTCTGTTCCGCAGCAGGAATAGGCGTGATCTCAGCCAATCCCGCCAACAGCTTGCGATCCGCCATCGTCGTTGAGCCAATCAATTGGGCCTGTACACTTCCGACACCGAGTAAACCAACCAGACACATACATGCGAGCTGCTTCATACGCTGCGACTCCTTTCATTAACGTTGTTTATTTTCGTCGTTCAACCAGGCACCGAGTGAGGTCTCCAAGGAACGGCGCACACGATCCGCGTACACCCGTTCGGAGACCGTTTTGAACGGCTGACTGATCCGTACAAAAAACTCTTGAACATCACCATGGGGAAGCAATTTTGCCCCTTCGTGCAACCAGGGGGCGTCGAGCAGGAATGCCACACAATAAAAGAGAAAAACAGCGCACAGCGTTGCGCGCCAGTGCGGATGCTCATGCGTCTGTTCACTTCTCTTCACAACGTGCATTCCTCCCCATCAAAATTGGAAATAGATAAAGGGCATGACACCCTGCGGCGCCAAGGCCAGGATCACGACCAGCAAAAAGGCCGCCAGCACCGCCAACACGGCAACCGGAATCCGCGCACTTTTCTCCCAGAACCTGCATAGCCGATCACCATCAACCCACTGAATGCCATACCCGACCAGCAACATCGTGACCGCTTGCGCCGAAATCAGCTGACTCGCAGCGCGGCCACACCCCATCAAACCAGACAAGATTGTACGCACTGTTTCCATATCTTGCGAGCGAAAAAGAATCCACGAGAAGGCCACCACATGGAAAATCCAGATCCGGCCCGCAATCGCCAGCGGCCAGACCGTTGCCGCAGACGGTTTCTCCGGCAATCCGAACAGCGCGCGAACCATCCGTTCCAGCGAGAGGTAGACGCCGTGGAAAGCCCCCCACAAAATAAAGGTCCATCCCGCGCCATGCCACAAGCCACCCAGCAGAAAGGTCAGAAACAGGTTGACGCGCGTGCGCCAAACGCCGCACCGCGATCCGCCCAGCGGGATGTAGAGATAGTCGCGCAACCAGGTCGAAAGGGAAATGTGCCAGCGCCGCCAGAAATCCTGCAACGTCACCGAAAAATACGGCGCATTGAAATTGATGGGGAAATGATAACCCATGAGCAACGCCGCACCGATAGCGATATCGGAATAGGCGGAAAAATCGCAGTAAATCTGCAGCGTATAGCCATACACGCCGAGCAGGATATCCCACCCCGAATAGGCGGCCGGATTGGCAAAGACGGGATCCGCAAGGTGCGCCGAGAGCCAATTCGCCACAATCATTTTCTTGAAGAGTCCCACCAGAATCAAGGTCACCGCGCGCGGCGCCTGGAGGGAAACCTGACGCGTCGGCATGACCTCCATCTGCGGCAACAAATCGGAAGCGCGCACAATCGGTCCGGCGACGAGCTGCGGGAAAAAGGCCAGATAGTTGGCGAAATCGAGCGTGCTCCGCGCAGGCGGGATCTTACGCCAGTAGACATCCAGCACGTAACTCATGGCTTGAAACGTGAAGAACGAAATGCCGACCGGCAGAACAATTTCGTCGATCAGCGGGAGCACCACGTCAACCCCCTCAATCAGCAGGTCAGCATGTCCGGTCCAGACGAAGAAGGGACGGATCAGCGGCAGGAAAATATCGACCGTCAGGAAGCGCGTGTATTTAAAAAAGCCCAACGTCGATAAGTTTGCCACAACGGCGAAAATCATCATCCGCTTCCGGGCGCGCGCATCCGCTGACCGCCCCAAATACGCGGCCGCCAGGTGGTTAAGCACCGCAGAGGCAACGAGCATCCCGGCAAACTTCCAGCTCCAGAACCCATAAAAGAAAAGGCTTCCAAAAAGCAGCAGCCATTTACGCAGCCGCGGAAAGCCAACCAACCACCAGTGCAGATAAAACACGGTGATGAAGAAAACGGCAAAACTAAACGTTGGGAACAGCATAGTTTATCGCACTGACTCAACCGCATTCGTGAGGATCCGCTGAACCCGGTCGCGCGGCTTTGTCAGGGGGGCCACCTCTTTAGGCGGCGTTAAACTTACGGGTTCATGCGTCACCGTCTGGAGCGGTCCGTGCGACGGGAAGACATAGATGCGCGGCGTCATGAGGGCCGGAACATTCGGCTCCGATGAAAAACGCGCGATCTCGGCCTGATCGTCAAAATGGATCGCCGGCGGAATGCCATTCGTTGTAAAGGCCTTGGCCTCCAAATCACTCCATTGCGAACGGTACGGCGCGAATACCACGCTGCCCCGTTCAATCTGTTGCAGTGAGAAATCAAAGCGCTGTCCCGAATTCTGCGCAGCGGCAAAACGGCGTTCATCCGCAGTCCAGAATGCGCTTTGCGAAGAAACGACAAACAACGTTGCCGTCGTATTCTCCAACGCCTCCGTCATTTTGCGGAACCACGTCTCCGCCGGTTTACTCCGCGTACAGAGACACAAGGCCGACAGATTGTAGGTCTGGATAATCTGCACCAGCGAATCCACATCCACCTCGGAATAGAACGACGCATCGACAACCGGCACAAAGCGCAAGCGATGAAACGCGGCAAACATGCGCAGCATATTGACCTTAAACCGTACATCTTCTTCGATTGCGCCGTTCTGGCGTTGCACATAGATGACCGGCGCCAAGACCGTCAGCTGGCTCACGCTCGGACGAATCATATCCAGCAGCTGCAAAATAGTCGGCTCTGAA
>CAZMLC010000069.1:0-14218 GCA_964567125.1 uncultured Akkermansia sp. | reverse complement strand
GGATGCTGCGCATTTCGTGCGCGTCAGTCCGCGCGATTACCGCTATTTCGAGCTGGATAACGGGCAGCCCTACATTCCCATCGGGTTGAACATGATTGCGCCGCCGAAGGGAGATCCCGCGCTGATGGAGGCGTGGTTTGATAAGCTTCAGGCACAGGGTGCGAACTATGTGCGCATCTGGCTGGGCAATGCCTACTACGACATCGAACATGAAAAGAGCGGCGTGTACGATGAAGCAAAGGCGCAGCGCATCGATGCGCTGCTGGCTTCGGCGCGACGCCATGGCATCCGCGTCAAGCTGTGCGTCGATTTCTTCCGTCATCTGGGCGAAGGTTCGCAGACGTGGGCGGCTAAGCCGCTGCATCTTGTCAAGAACGGCGGACTGGCGACCAACATGGTCGATTGGGTCAACTCTGCCGCCTGCCGCGCGCGCTACAAAGGCAAGTATGATTTCTTTGCGAAGCGTTACGGCAGCGATCCGACGATCTTCGGGTGGGAGCTGTGGAATGAGATGAATGCGGTTGTCGGGGGCGATGTGCGCAGCTGGACCGCGGAGATGCTGCCGGAACTGCATGCGCGCTTTCCGAAGAACCTCTGCGTGCAGAGCTTAGGCAGTTTCGACAGCGATCATGCCCGTCCGATTTATGCGGATATCTGCCGCCTTCAGGCCAACGACATTGCGCAGATCCACCGCTATCTGGATCTGGGGGCCAAATTGGAGATCTGCCATGCTTCGGTGGATCTGTTCGCGGTGGATGCGGTGCGTGAACTGCAGGCCCTTGAGGTTAAAAAGCCGATCTTGCTGGCGGAGAGCGGCGCGGTCGAACCCTGTCACAGCGGCCCATTCAAATTGTACGAGAAGGACCGTGATGGGGTGATCCTGCACGACGTCCTCTTTGCGCCCTTCTTTGCAGGCGCCGCCGGACCGGGCCACATCTGGCATTGGGACAGCTATGTAGCGAAGAACGACCTCTGGTGGCATTTTGGCCGGTTTGCTCAGGCGGTGGCAGGAATCAGTCCTCCGGCAGAGGCTTTCCGCGTGCAGCGGGTGGAGGATCCCCGGTTGCGCGTGTACGTTTTGAACGGAGAACGCACCACGCTGGCGTGGTGTCGGGACAGTCAGGTGACGTGGCAGAGCGCCTTAGCGGAAGGGCGTCAGGCCGAAACACTGAGTAATCTGAAGGTGACGTTGCCGCTACCGCGCGCCGGTGGAAAAATTTCAGCCATAGCCTACGATCCGTGGAGCGGTGTCAGCACGCCGCTCGTGCTCCAGCAGGGGCAGGTTACGCTTCCCGTATTTACCCGCTCCGTGGTGGTGCGCTTGACCGCAGAATAACGGTTGAGAAAAAAAAGAGGTTTCATCAGGGGTAAATCCACGGAAAATCGAGGTAAAAGGGATTTCTGCTTGCGGGAGTCGCTGGGTTTTGGTATTGTGTTGTCCTTTCTTTCCCTGCTCAGGTGGTGGAATGGCAGACACGTATGTTTGAGGGGCATATGCCGAAAGGTGTGCGGGTTCGAGTCCCGCCCTGAGCACCATAGTTTTGATAAAAAACCGCAGTTCGCTGCGGTTTTTTTGTTTTTCTCCCCCGTTCTATAGCTTGCGTCCATCCTCTTTATGATGCTACAATATATAAACTAACGTAGGAGAAAAATCAGTGACTTCGAATGATGATTATGTTTTGCAGCTGTTGCAGGAGCAAGGGTATGTGACCGCCTCTCAGATTTCCGCTGTGATGAATTCGATCAAGCAGGAAGGCGAAACAACGCTCGATGTGTTGATGCAGACTGGGGTTGTCTCTGAGGATGATGTGCTGAGCATGCTGGCCGGGCAGTTTGGGATGCAGTATGTGCATGTGAATGCGGATGTCATTGATCCTACGGTTCGCGATGTGATTGCCCGCGATGTGGCGCGCAAATATGGCGTTGTCCCGGTGATGGTTGCCGATGGGACCGTGACGGTTGCTCTGAGCGATCCGCTGGCCTACGATGCGGTTGATGGTTTGCGCTATGTGCTCAAGATGCAGGTCGATGCCGTACTCGCGCCGCGTGCCGAGGTCAAGGCTGCGATCGACAAGCTCTATCCTGAAGAATTTGAGTCCATTTTCGGTTCGGACGATCCGAATATCGATGTTGCGGAAAAACACACGGGCGATGCGGGCGAGGAGAGCGACTCCGATGCCCCGGTGATCCGGCTCGTGAGTATGATCATCGTCGAGGCGTGCAAGATGCGCGCGTCGGATATTCATCTGGAGCCGATGGAGCGCACCTTCCGCGTGCGCTATCGTATCGACGGTGCGCTGCGTCAGATGGAAAATCCGCCGAAGCGGTTGCAGGCCGCGATTCTTTCGCGTATCAAGATCATGTCCAACATGAAGATTTCGGAAAAGCGCATTCCGCAGGACGGCCGCATCCAGATCAAGGTGCAGGGTCGCGACTTAGACTTGCGCGTCTCCTCGGTGCCGACCAACCATGGCGAAAGTATCGTCATGCGTATTTTGGACAAGACCAATCTCTCGCTCGGTCTGCCGCAGCTCGGATTCCTCTCCGATGACCAGACCAAATTTGAAAAGCTGATCGGTTTGCCGGACGGCGTGCTGCTGGTAACGGGGCCGACGGGTTCGGGTAAGACCACGACGCTTTACGCCTGCTTGGGTCAGATCAACCTGCCGGACCGCAAGATCATCACCGTGGAAGACCCGGTCGAATATCAGATGTCCGGCATCAACCAGGTGGGTGTGAACCGCGATGTGGGACTTGACTTCTCGGCGGCGTTGCGTTCGATTCTGCGTCAGGCGCCGAACATCGTGATGATCGGTGAAATTCGTGACCATGAAACCGCGGATATCGCCATGGAAGCGGCGCTGACAGGACACTTGGTGTTCAGCACCTTGCATACGAACGATGCGCCGAGCGCGGTGACGCGTCTGCTGGATATCGGCGTGAAGCCCTTCCTGGTGGCTTCGGCGTTGCGCGCCGCCATGGCCCAGCGTCTGGTGCGTGCGATCTGTAACAATTGTCGTGCGGAATACACGCCGACCGAACGCGATCTGAAGATGCTGGGTGCGCTCTCCAAGAGTGTAGGGCAGACCAAGATGTTTAAGGGGACGGGATGCCCGACCTGCAATCAGGGGTATAAGGGACGTAAAGGTATCTTCGAGATTTTCATGGTGGACGATACGATCCAGCGGTTGATTTTCGATCACGCGCCGGCCACGGTATTGCGTGCGCGTGCTCGCGAAATGGGGATGCGCACACTGCGTGAAGATGGAATTTTGAAAATTGCGTCGGGCATGACCTCCCTTGAAGAGGTCTTGCGCGCGACCATGGGAGATGCAGACTAATGAGTTCAGCTTTTAACATGTCCGAATTGTTGCAGGCCACGGTGGATGAAGGTTCCTCCGATCTGCATATCCGAGTGGGTGTTCCTCCGATGCTGCGCGTGCACGGCGAGTTGACGCCGCTCGATACGCCGGTCCTGACGCCCGAAGATACGGAAGAGCTTGTCCGTTCAATCACCGCGCCCGATAAGATGACGGAGCTGGAGAGTCAGGGCGGTACCGACTACGCGCTGCCGTTTGGCGATGTGGCCCGTTTCCGTGTGAGTGCCTTCAAAGAGCGCGGCAATTACGCCATTGTGCTACGTCAGATCCCGAACAAGCTGCTGACGCTGGAGCAGATCGGCTTGCCGGAACAGGTGAAGGAACTGCTCTTCAAGCCGCGCGGATTGATCCTGGTGACGGGACCGACGGGTTCCGGTAAGACCTCGACCTTGGCTTCGATGATCGACATCATCAACAAGGAACGCAGCGTGCACATCATCACGGTGGAAGATCCGGTTGAATATTACCATCCGCATCGCCGCTCGATTGTGACGCAGCGCGAAATCGGCCACGATGTGCCGAGCTTCGCGGAGGCGATCCGGCGCGCGCTGCGCCAGGACCCGGACGTGATTCTCGTGGGTGAAATGCGCGACCTTGAGACCATGCAGGCCGCCATCACTGCGGCGGAAACCGGTCACTTGGTCTTTGCAACGCTGCATACCACGGGCGCGGCCGCAACCGTCGACCGTATTGTGGACGCCTTCCCGACCGATCAGCAGGAGCAGGTGCGCACGCAGCTCTCCGTGGGTCTGGTTGCCGTGATTTCGCAGCTGCTGCTGGGCCGCGTGGATAAGCCGGGCCGTGTGGCGGCGTTTGAAATCATGATCTCCACGCCGTCGATCCGTTCGCGTATCCGCGACAACAAGACCTTCCAGATTTCCTCGGATATCCAGACCGGTGCGAAATATGGCATGATCTCGCTCGATTCGCATCTGCAGGATCTCTATCTGGACGGTAAGATTTCGTGGGACGATCTGGTGACCAAGTCGCAAGATCCCGATACGTTGGTGCAAAAGGTCAAGGAAGCGCTCCAGGCTCAAAAGAGGTAAGCTATGTCGGAAGAAAATGAGAGTGCAGCAAACCCCGTGGCGTATGATCCGTTGATTGACCTGATGATCAGCAACGGCATTATCGATGAACAGCAGGCCGCTGAATTGCGTGAAGAGCATACGCTGAACGGTAAGCCGATTCGCGAACTGTTGGTCGACATGGGCTATGTCGCGGAAGACGATCTGCTCGCCATGATGGCGGCGTATCAAGGCTGTGAGGTTATCGATCTTGAAGGGTTTGCGCCGGACACCTCTTTGCTTGAGAGCGTGCCGGGAAATGTGGCGCGCATGTATACGGTCATGCCGGTGGACCTCTCGGGCGGTACGATTACCTTGGCCACGAGCAATCTGCTGGAACCGCAGGTGATGGACGAACTGATGTTCGTGCTGACCAAGGATGTTCACTTTGTTTTTGCTCGTGAAAAAGAGGTGCGTGCGCTGGTGGCGGAACACTACGGCGACGAAGGTGCCTCCATCACGGATATGATCAACGGGCTCGAGAGCGATATGGCCCTCGACACCTCCATCAGCGGCGACGAGGATATGGATGAGAAGAGCTTGGAAAATGCTGCTTCCGCCGCTCCCGTGATTCGCTTCGTCAACCTGGTGCTTTATCAAGCCGTGACCGACCGCGCCTCGGACATCCATTTTGAACCGTTTGAAAATGAATTCCGCATCCGTTACCGCGTGGACGGCGCGCTCTATGCCATGACACCGCCGCCGCGGCGTTTGGCCACGCCGATCATTTCGCGCGTGAAGGTCATGTCCGGACTGAACATCGCGGAACGCCGCGTGCCGCAGGATGGACGTATCGCCTTGACGGTGGCAGGCCGCCAGATCGACTTGCGCGTCTCTTGTTTGCCAACTTCGTACGGCGAAAGCGTGGTGTTGCGCGTGTTGGACCGCTCGGTGGTCTCGCTCGATTTGGAAAACATCGGGTTGCCGGAAGATATCTACGATGAACTGACCATGGATGTTGAGAAGCCGAACGGCATCATCGTGGTGACCGGACCGACCGGTTCGGGGAAAACCACGACGCTCTATTCGTGCTTGCGCCGCATCAATAACATCGACACGAAGCTGCTGACTGCGGAAGAGCCGGTCGAATACGATATCGATGGCCTTGTCCAGGTGCAGATCAATCCTTCGGTGGGCAATACCTTCCCGAAGGTACTGCGCGCCTTCCTGCGTCAAGACCCGGACATCATGATGATCGGCGAAATTCGCGACCTGGAAACCGCGCAGATCGCGGTGCAGGCTTCGCTGACAGGACATTTGGTCTTCAGTACGCTGCATACCAACGATGCGGCCGGCGCGGTGACGCGTCTGATCGATATGAACGTCGAGCCCTATCTGATTGCCTCCACCTTGGAGGCTGTGCTGGGCCAACGTCTCGTGCGTACCTGTTGCTCCAATTGCAAGACGGGCTTTACGCCGGATGACGACGCGATCGCCCGTCTCGGCTTGAAACGCGATAGTGTGGGCGACCGTCAGTTCTTTTATGGCCGCGGTTGTACCAAGTGCAGCGGCACGGGGTACAAGGGCCGTAAAGGTGTCTTCGAATACCTGCGCGTCTCGGATCCGATTCGTGACCTGATCAACGAGCGCCGCCCCACATTGATTATCCGCGAACGTGCGCGCGAGCTGGGTATGCGGACCATGCGTGAAGACGCGATCCGCAACGTGCTCGATGGCTACACCACGATCGACGAAGTCTTGCGTTACACATAGGTAAGGAATATGTTTCAATCCGTATCAAACAAAACCGATTTCCCGCAGATGGAACGGGATATGCTCGCCTTCTGGGCTGAGCACGACACTTTTAAAAAGAGCTTGGAAAAGAATCGCGGGCAGCGCGATTATGTGTTCTACGACGGTCCGCCCTTCGCCACGGGATTGCCGCACTACGGACATCTGCTCGCGGGAACGATCAAGGATATTGTGCCGCGCTACCAGACCATGCGCGGCTATCATGTCGAACGCCGTTTCGGCTGGGATTGTCACGGATTGCCGATTGAAGCGCTGGCTCAGGAAGCGCTGAACGTCAGCGGGGCGCATGAAATCCGCGCGCTCGGCGTGGATGTCTTCAACGAACAGTGCCGCTCCATGGTGCTGAAATATGTCAGCGAATGGCGCAAGACTGTGACGCGCATGGGCCGCTGGGTCGATTTCGATAACGATTACAAGACCATGGACCCGACCTTCATGGAGAGCATCTGGTGGGTCTTTAAGCAGCTGTGGGAGCAGAAGCGCGTCTACAAATCCTACCGCATCATGCCGTACAGCTGGAAGCTGAATACGCCGCTTTCGAACTTTGAGGCCGGCAACAACTACAAGGATGTGCAGGATCCCGCAGTGACCGTGCGCGCCAAGGTGTTGACCGGTGCAGATCCGGCCTGGGGCCCGACCTATCTGCTGATCTGGACCACCACGCCGTGGACGCTGCCGGAAAACCTCGCGATCTGCGCAGGCCCGGAAATCGATTACGTCGTGGTGCGCGATGCCAGCACGAACGACTGCTACGTCATGGCTGAAGCGCGACTGGCCGCCTATTACAAGAAAGAGAGCGATTATACACGCGTGGCAGCCCTCACGGGTGCCACACTCAAGGGCTGGACCTATGAACCGATCTTCCCCTATTTTGCGCACTATGCGGAGCAGGGGGCCTTCAAGGTTCTGAACGATGGCTTTGTCAGCACGGCGGATGGTACCGGCCTTGTGCACATTGCACCGGCCTATGGCGAAGATGACTTCCGCGTCAGCAAAGAGGGCGGCATTCACGTGATCGCCGATCCGCTCGATGCCTCCTGCAATTTCACCGAGCAGTTGCCGGAATATGCAGGACGCTTCTGCAAGGAGTGCGACAAGGATCTGATCAAGCGACTCAAGCAGGAAGGCAAGCTGGTTCACCAGACCACGATTGTCCACAGCTATCCCTTCTGCGATCGTACCGATACGCCGCTGATCTATCGCGCGATCGAGGCGTGGTATGTGCGTGTGGAGGATTTGCACGAGCGCCTCTCCGCGAACAACGACGCCGTGCACTGGATGCCGGCGTATGTCGGTGATAAACGCTTTGGCAACTGGCTCAAGGAGGCGCGCGACTGGAATATCAGCCGCAATCGTTTCTGGGGTTCGTGCATTCCCGTCTGGGTGAACGAGCAGGATGCCAGCGATATGCTCTGCATCGGCTCCGTGGCGGAACTCGAAACGCTCAGCGGCGAGAAGGTCACGGATCTGCACAAGCATTTCATGGACAAGATCGTGATCCGCAAGGACGGCAAGGTTTACCGTCGGACGCCCGAGGTGCTCGATTGCTGGTTTGAGTCTGGCTCCATGCCCTATGCGCAGCAGCATTATCCCTTCAATCCCAAGGCCGATGTCTCGTCCTTCTTCCCGGCGGATTTCATTGCCGAGGGTCTGGATCAGACGCGCGGCTGGTTCTATACGCTCATGGTGCTCGGCACCTGTCTCTTCGATAAGTCACCTTACAAGAACGTGGTCGTGAATGGCCTCGTGCTGGCTGAGGATGGCAAGAAGATGTCGAAGCGCCTCAAGAACTATCCGGATCCGATGCACATTCTGGAGGCTTACGGCGCGGATGCGCTGCGCCTCTACATGATCTATTCGCCCGTGGTGCGTGCGGAGAACCTGCGCTTCTCCGAAACGGGTGTGAAGCAGATTCTGCGCGATCTGCTGATTCCCTGGTGGAACGCCTACAGCTTCTTTGTGACCTATGCGAATGTCGATGGGTTTAACGAAGCGGAGGTCGCCACGCCCAACAGTCCTAACGTGCTGGATCGTTGGATCGTCTCGTCGCTCGAGACCTTGATCAGCGAGGTGACGGAAGCCATGGATGACTACGACTTGCAGCGTTCCGTGCGTCCGTTCGTGAATTTTGTCGAGGATCTGACCAATTGGTATATCCGGCGTTCGCGCCGTCGGTTCTGGAAGTCGCAGAATGACGACGACAAGATGCACGCCTATCGCACGTTGCGCTATGTGCTCGTGCAGCTCAGCAAGGTGGCGGCTCCTTTTACGCCCTTTATCAGCGAGGCGATCTATCGCAACCTCAAGGGTGCTTCCATGCCGGAGTCCGTACATCTCTGCGCGTTCCCGACGGCCAATGCCGCGGCGCGCGACACGGAGCTGGAACGCCGCATGGCGCTGGTGCAGAACGTCGTCAAGATGGGCCGCCAGCTGCGCACGGAAAACGATCTGAAGGTGCGTCAGCCACTTGCCAAGCTGCATGTGGTTTCCGCCAACGCCGAGGTCCGCAATGCCTTTAGCAGCGACGAGGATCTCATCACGGATGAACTCAACGTCAAGAGCATCGCCTATGGTTCGGATGAAACCGAATTGGCCGATGTGACGGTGAAGGCCGACTTCAAGGCACTGGGTCCGAAATGCGGGCCGAACATGAAGGTGGTGGCTGCGGCTATTGCCCAGTTCACGACCGCGCAGATCCAAGCGTTGATCGCCGGCCAATCGGTGTCCGTCGGCGCGGTCGCGATCTCGCTGGCCGAAGTGGTCATCCAACGTAAACCCAAAGCAGGGATGGTCGTCGCCGCGGAGGGCGAGATCATCGTGGCCTTGGATACCGGCCTTACGCCGGAACTGGTCAAGGAAGGCCTCGCCCGCGAGTTTGTCAGCCGTGTGCAGAATCTGCGCAAGGAGGCGGATTTTGAGGTGACGCAGCGCATTGCCATCACGGTGGCGGGCGATGCCGAGTTGAACGCAGCGGTGGAACAATTTTCGGAGTACATTCAAGCCGAGACGCTCTGCGAGAAGCTGGACTTTGTCGATACGGTCAGCGCGGAAGCGGTGGATCTTAATGGGCACAGCGTGGCGATTGCGGTTGCAAAAGTGTAGTGTGATCGCCTGCGTCACGCCGGGAGGCAGAACGTGTTGAAGACACGTTCTGATCAGTGAGCATGATGTGGCAACGCATAACAGCAATCATGGGTTCGCGTACTTTTAGGCAGCGCCTAAGGGTTTTTGCGGGTGCGTGGCTGTTTTCTGCAATCAGTTTTTTGCCATGGTTGCATCTTTTCGATGCGGGAGGGCATACGGACCATGCCTGTTGTACCTGCGCGTCCGGGGCCAATTCCCTTCCGTCGATTGAGGTTCAGGTTCAAGCGGAGAGCTGTTGGATTTGTCGGTTGCTTTCGGTGCTGATGCCGACCTCTCCTGCGATAGATCGTAAGCAGGTGGCGCTCGTTTTCGAGACAATCCGGCCCGTGCTCTTGATCGAGCGGTGTGTGCCGGTCTTCTCCGTTTTCAATCCAGCCTGTCCTTCACACGCACCGCCTGATCAGAGTTAAAACACGATGTTGAAATGCGGGCGTTTGCCTGCATTGTCTCTGATGTCGCCTCTTCGCGAGGCGCGATCTGCGTGTCCAATGTGTATTCACCCTTCAGCGATTCATGTTGAAGGCTCTTCCCATATATCATGAAAACAGGCTTATTTATTCCGGGCATGTCATGCCTTGTCATGACGCTTTTGCTTGGCGCCCGCGACGTTTCTGCCCAGACCGAGGCGGCCAAGTATCAACAGCTTGAAAATGAGATCCAAACCTTGCGCAAACAGATGGAGACCCTGGAGGCGAACCATCGACGCGAAATCGAGGAACTCAAAGCGATGATGCAGCAGAAGGGGAATGCTGTTCCCTCAACAGGTGCTGTGACCGCTTCAGCACCGATCCGTGCGACGAATTCGGTGGATGTTCTGCCGGAGCAGGATCTCTATTCATCCTTTAAGCAGAAGGTGGTTGAGGCACTGCCGAAAAGCACCACGCTGCAAGGACTCAACATGGACATCTCTGCGGTCTTGGATCTCTATTTCTATCACGATACGTCCAGCGAAGGTATGGCGCATATCAAAGAAGAACTCGCGGGTTTGGGTCACCATCACGATGGCGACCACGATCACGAGGAGTATAAAAACGGTTTCAACTTGCGCCACGTGGAGCTGGGCTTCTCGGCAGAGGTTGATCCCTATTTCCGTGCCTGGACCATCGTGGCGGTGAGCGATGACGGTGCGGAGGTCGAGGAGGCTGTCTTGCAGACCACCTGTTTGCCGTATGGCTTCATGCTCAGTGCCGGTAAACTGCGCAGCGGTATAGGCCGTATGAATCGGCAACATTCGCACACGTGGGACTTTGTGGATCAACCGCTGGTTTACGATGTGATGTTCGGGCATCATGGATTGAACGAAATCGGCGCGCAGTTGACCTGGTTGGCACCAACGCCCTTCTATTGGCTCTTCGGCGCTGAAGTCTTCAATGGCGACAATGAAAAGTCCTTTGCGGTTGCTGAGGATGATGCGTTGGCTGAGCACAATGCACCGCGTCTCTACACCGCGTTTATGAAGATCGGTCCTGATCTGGGCGAGCAGCATGCCCTGCTTTTCGGTGTGTCGGCCGTGGGCGGACAGCATCAGGTGGTTGAGGAGGCTTTGCTGAAGGCTGCGGACGGTTACACCATGATCTATGGCACGGACTTTGTTTATAAGTACAGTGCGCAACGCTCGCATGGCGAAGGCGATGTCGTGGTTCAGGGCGAATATTTCTATCGCAACATGAACCTGGATGGTGCAGGTACGGACTGGGACGGTTCGGATTGGGAAGCTGATCAGGATGGGTACTATCTGCAAGGGCTTTATGGCATTCTGCCGCGCTGGCGAGCCGGATTGCGCTGGGACCAGGTGGGCGTGATGAATCGCGTGCAGGAACCTTACGAAACGCGCAACGTATTCGGTAGTTCAGAGCGCACGTCGTTTGTGCTGGATTGGAAGTTGTCGGAATTCTCGCTGCTGCGTGCGCAATTGGGGCGCGGCTGGTATCAGACCGCTGAGGATCGCGAAGATGCCTGGGAGATTCTGCTCCAGTGGCAGTTGACCTTTGGTAAACACGGTGCGCATGATTTTTAATCAGAGAGGAGGTCAACAATGAAATGGATCGTTGCTGCTATCATGACGAGTAGCGTGACCTGGATGCTTCATGCGGAGAAAATCAGCGTCCTCACCACGACGCCTGACTTGGCCGATATTACGCGCCAGGTTGTCGGTGATTTTGCGAAGGTCACATCATTGACTACAGGCCGTGAGGAACCGCATGCACTCACGGCAAAACCCAGTTTTATCTTACGCGCTCGTAGCGCGGATGTCTGGGTTCGTATTGGTCTGGAATTGGAGGTCGGCTGGGAGCCCGTCATTCTGCGCGATGCGCGCAATCCGAACATTCAGATCGGCGCTTCGCATCACATGGACGTTTCCGAAGCGATTCTCCGCTTGGACGTGCCGACTGCGCCGGTGACGCGCGATCAAGGCGACATCCATCCGCTGGGTAATCCGCATTACTGGCTCGATCCGTTGAATGGCCGCTTGATGGCCGAGACGCTGGCCCGGCGCTTTGCACAGCTCTATCCTGAGCAGGCCGAGCGTTTCCAGGCTAATGCCCGGCGCTTTCAAAAGGAACTCGATGTGAAGATGTTTGGTTCTGCAGCCGTTGAAACGTGCGGCGGTGAAACGCTCTGGAAGGCGATGTTGTCCAAACGGTTGGATGCCGTCGCTGCGGAAAGGAAGGTGACGATAGGGGGATGGGTGGCCACGCTCAGACCGTTCGCGGGATGGAGCGTCGTGACCTACCATCGCAGCTGGCTTTACCTGCTCAATCGGTTTGATCTGCGCGCGGATCTCCAGCTGGAGCCCAAGCCGGGGATTCCGCCTTCCGCGAAACACTTGGCCGGCATTATTCACGAGGTTCAGCAGCGCAAGCAGTGCGTGATTCTGCAGGAGCCGTATTACCCACGTAAAGCTGCGGAGCGCGTGGCGGATGAGACGCGGATTCGATGGGTGGTGGTTCCCAACATGACGGGAGGATCCGACAAGGCATCCAGCTATCTGTCCATGTTGGATAACGCGATCCATCAGTTGGCTGGAGGACAATGAAAGATACGGCGATCATTGAGTGTCACGACGTGACGGTTGCGTATGGTCGCGAGGTTGTTCTGGAAAAGATCAACCTCGCGATTCCGCGCGGCGTGCTGCTCCCTTTTGTCGGCCCCAACGGGGCCGGCAAAACAACGCTGCTCAAGGCCTGTCTTGGATTGGTTCCGCACCAGTCAGGAACGATAACCTGTCGTTTCGGTGCACATCCTCCGGCCTATGTGCCTCAGCAGAAACAGATCGATCCGATCTATCCCTTGTGTGTGACGGATTGGGTTCGGCAGGGGCTCTTTCCTGAATTGGGTTTCTGGCATCGTCCCTCGGCGCAGCAGCATCAGCGTCTGGAAGCAGTCTTGGCGCGGTTTGGTCTGCTGCCGCATCGGCATAAGCGCTTCAGCGAACTTTCAGGTGGCTTGCGTCAAAAGACCTTACTCGCTCGCGCGGCCGTCTCCCTGGCAGATATTCTGGTCCTTGATGAACCCACAGCTGGACTTGATGCACAGGCGGAGCGCGATGTGTTGGCGCTGATTCAGATGTTGCATCGCGAGCACAATAAGACGATTTTATGGGTGCACCATCGGTTGGATCAGTGTGCTGAGCTGGCGCCGCAGGTTTGTCGCGTAGAGCATCGAAGCGCCACGCTTGAAGCGATGAAGGAGATGAGCCGATGACCCTGTTTCGATTGGTGATGGAATTGATACATCTTTTTCCGGAGACGCTGATCTGCGGCACACTGATGGCGATCATCTGCAGTGTCTTCGGTGTCTTTGTGCTGCTCAAGCGCGTCGTCTTTGTCAGCATTGCGCTCTCAGAGGTTGCCACGCTGGGGTTGGCCTTTTCGCTGGTCTTTCATTGGCCGCCTTTGCTGGGAGCAATGGGGACGACCGCTGCAGGCGTGGCTCTTCTGGCTGTGCCAGACATGCGCAACCGCATTCCGCGCGATGTTGTTCTGGCTGCGCTTTTTCTTGTGGCTTCGAGTGGCAGTATTCTGCTGGTTGCGCAGCACGGGTTAGGTCTGGAAGAGATCAAAGCCATGTTGTATGGCGATTTACTCGTGTGCAGTGCCATGGACCGTTCGACGTTGTTGTTCATTGGAGTGCCCTGCTTGGTTTCGCTGTTGCTCGTTCTGCGTCCGCTGATGATGGTCTTCGTTGATCGCGAAGCGGCGCAGGTGATGGGCTTGCGCAGCGGGATGTGGGAGTTGTTTTTCTTTGCGCTGCTGGGTATTGTGGTTTCCAGTGCCTCGAAAAATGGCGGCGCGCTGCTCGTCTTTGCACTGCTGGTGATCGTTCCTGCAACCGCATTACTGTTGGCGCGTCGCCTCTGGGCTGTCATGGCCATGGCCGCGATGATGGGGGTTGTCGTTGTCTGGGCGGGAAGCCTTCTCGCTTACGCGTTTGATCTGCCGATCAACCCTTCGATTATTGTCTGTTCCATTTTCCTCTTTCTTCTTTCGGCTGTGCATGCTACCGTAAAAACAGAGCGTTGATCTGTAGGGTCAATTTTGAAGGAGAGGCATGAAGCCGGGTAATAAAAAAGTTAAGCCGAAGCGGTTGGTGAGCGAGTCAGCGGCAAGCGTGGATGCCCCGCTTACGGAGGCGATTTTAAACAGTATTTCCGATGGGGTCTTCACCGTGGATCATCAGTGGCGGATTACCAGTTTTAACCGTGCAGCGGAGCGCATCACAGGGGTTTCCTGTCAGGAAGCGCTGGGTCGTTCATGCGCCGAGGTGTTTCGTTCGAGTCTTTGCGGTGCGCAGTGCGCGTTGCGCGAGACCATGACGAACGGTGAACGGATTGTCGGTCGCGCCGCCTATATCATCACTGCAACGGGTGCGCGC
>CAZMLC010000068.1:7674-14514 GCA_964567125.1 uncultured Akkermansia sp. | reverse complement strand
ATCACTGCTCGCCGATACGAATGTACTGGAATGGATCAGCGCATCCGTATCGATCACCGCGCTCGGCATTACTAATTCCGTTTATCCCTGCATCGAGAACTCTGCCGACAGTTCCGCCTTCCGGAACAGCGTGTACGGCCTGATCTTTTCCACGACGGCGATGTCGGGGATTCCCCGAGTAGCGACCTTACATATCGAGACTGATTCTGTTTCGGATAACACGGTGCTTATGGAAACCGTCGCGGGGTCGAATATCTTCACGAACGGCGATATGTCTGTCCACCTCATTCAAATCAGCGGCCAGCCGTATCTTGCCATTTCTGACGGCATACTACTTAACAATAGTGTTTTTTCTGTCTGGGAAACCGCCCCGCAGTCCGGTATTTACCGCAACTATAATGAGCCTGTCCCAACAGATTTACCCGAGTCCGCGCTTGAAGTGCCTGATTTTGCACCATGGAAGCTAACGGTCACAGGGATATCGGATCCGTCCCTCATTACGCTGGCCGCTGTCGGCACGTCAATTGACCATGCGAACCAGATTACGTTTACGGCGGCAGGCAACGCACTGGTGTCGGAACAGAAATTCCTTTTGATTCCCAACCGTGATCTTGATGCGCCCGTGCCGACAGGATACACACCTCTGCAGACCGATACACAGTCCTCGCAGTGGAAAACCGTTATCGCCAGAACCGTATCCGCGAATGTGCAGCTGGCAATGGTGGACACCCCTGCGACAAAAACAAAGAAGCGCAAAGAGGATGCCGTTGTCCTGCAATCGCTCAAGATGAACTTCCTCGAAAGCATGGCGACAGGATTGGATCCGGAATCGAAGATACGAGCGCCCATACAGGAGATGCGTTATTCCGCTGTGCCGCACTACAAGGCATCGAAAGCCGTGGCCCTGGGCGAAGCCAGAGGCAAGCTGGTCTGGTATTCGCTGTCGCACGGCCACCTGGTGACCAACCTGCTCAACAGCAAAGTCAGTTTTGGCGGCCTGAAATTCATCGATGGGGAAATGATCAGGGCCGCAGACCTCTCAGGGCTTGATCTGGGGTACAAGCTTGTTATGATTGATGGCTGCTGTTCGGCGATGACCGAACGCCTGGATAAGTTCTGCGTGGTGCTCGGGCAGGTCTACAACGGCCCGGAGAAACTCGCCGCCCGGAACAACAACGATCTGGTTGAGGAGTGCATGGACTTCGCCGACGCATTCGGCGGTGACTCGGCCTATGTCGGCTGGGCGTGGGTCATGAACCCGGCCACTGCGCAAGGGTGGATGTCTGAGTTCCTGAGCAACTTAAAAGGCGGGAAGACCGTGCAACAGGCGTATAACATCTTTATCGAAAATGGAACAGAAAATAATCAACCCGATGTGAAGTTGATGAAAATTTATGGCTCTATCGACAATGTCATTGATAAAACAGGAGTAAACTCCCAATGAAACACTTACTTGCTTGTTGTGTCGTACCTTGTTTGTTGCTCGCGCAAGAACCCAAAGAATACGAATTAGCGGAACTTCTCATCGCCGCGCCGAACTGGCTACTCGACCCGAAACGCGCAGTCTGGTTGCGTGACAAACCACCGGAAGAGACGCGCCTGTGCTGGGTCGTCACGTTCACAAGTGTCTACACCGGAAAGGAGGATCCCGGTACGATGGCAGTCCCTCCGATGTTCATTGTGTACATTGATGCCGCCACGGGGGAGATAGTAGGCGCGAACTTCACGTGAGAGCACCAAGGCAGGCGTCCTTCGCGCTGGATTGGAACCGCGCATGGCGACGACGAACCGCTGGTTCAAGTTGAGAATTTTCAAGGGCGTGGTGTTGTGGGCGTGTATAAAATCTCTGTAACGGGTTCCATCAACATCAGCGTCCGATACGGTAATACCTGCATGCGCGGCGGGCTGGACGCTCTCCTGCTGGAATATCTGTCCATTGTCAGGGAGCGCATCGTGCATGTATAGGAACAACGATGGAGGTTATTTGTCAGCCTCCCACACGGTATCCCTCATCGTCGATAACATCGGACATATATACACGCTTCGGTCGTTCTGCTGAATCCCCGCTGGACGATGCGAGAACTGATACGCCTCGCGGTTGCCTTGACAGTGTTAGCCGTGTCCGTGTATTCTATTAGCCTTATCTATTGAAAGGATTTATGGAAACAGTTGAACGTCAGCGGATGGATGCAGATATTGTCTGTGTAGGGTTTGGTCCGGCCAATGCCGGCTTTCTTACGACGCTCTCGCGCGCGTTGATGAATCCGGATGGATCGCCCGCATTTGAGAGTAAGGTCATGCCGGGGATGCCGCTGCAAGTGCTGTGCTACGAACGTGCGGACGATATCGGCTTTGGTGTTTCAGGCGTGGTCAGCAAAGCGACCGCCATCAAGGCGTCATTCCCGGAGCTCGATCTGGCGAAGGAGATCCCGAATGCCAGCTGGGCTGCTGAGGAACGCGTGGTCTACTTGCAGGATCCGATTGGCGCGAGCAAGCGCACGGCCAGCACGAAGTTCATCGATCAGACCTTCAAGCTCGGCAGTTTCGCCATGAAGAAGGGTCCCTTTGCGCAGGAGCTGCCCTGGATTCCGCCTTTCTTGCAGAAGGAGCATGGGCTTGTGACCTCCATGGGATCGCTGATGTCGTGGGTGGGTAGCCAGCTGATGATGTCCGGCCTCGTGCAGATCTGGCCGGGTACGCCGGTTGCCGCGCCGCTGCTCGATGGCGATCGCGTGATCGGTGTCCGCCTTGCGGATCAGGGCGTGGATAAGAAGGGCAATCCTGAAGGCGCCTACATGCCGGGTATGGATGTCCATGCGCGCCTCACCGTGGTGGGCGATGGCCCTGTCGGAGCGGTAGGCCGCAAGCTCGATCAGCATTTCGGACTGCCGGCCGGCCACCATCAGCACGACTGGGCCGTGGGGATGAAGGCGGTTGTCGAACTGCCCGCCTCCTGCACGCTGGCGCCGGGAACCGTGATTCATACGCTCGGTTATCCGGAACCGGAGATCTTTGGCTTTATGTATGTCTATCCGGATCGCACAGCGTCGCTCGGCATCTTTGTGCCGTCGTGGTTTGATTCGCCGATCCGCACCTCGTATCGCTATCTGCAGCACTGGATGCAGCATCCTTATCTGTGGCAGTATCTGCAGGGCGGCACGCTGCGCTCGTGGGGCGCTAAGTCGTTGCAGGAATCCGGAATGCGCGGCGAACCCTTCCTCTGCGGTGATGGCTTCGCCCGCATCGGTGAAGGCTCGGGCTCGACCAACGTCTTGACGAATTCCGGCGTGGATGAGGCGTGGCGTACTGGCGTTCTGCTGGCTGAAGGCGTGATCGATATGCTCAAGCGCGATGCCGACTTTACCAAGGGTGCGCTGAACGGCGCCTATGTGACGCGCCGCCGCAACGATCCGCTGAACAAGGAGCTCGTCATGGCCAAGAAGGCGCGCGACGGGTTCCAGAAGAATTTCATGTTCGGTCTCATGGGCACCGGCATGACGGGTATCACGAACGGTCTTCTCAATATGCCGTTCAGCACCCAGCCGCCGTCGCAGCGTATCAAGCCGCTGAAGAGCCTCTGCAATCCGACGATCTCCGAGGATACGCTGAAGGCGATCCAGGGTGAGTGCGCTAAGGCGCGTCAGCCGCTGCACGATGCGATCATGAATCTGCAAGGCTGGCCGGAGGTTCCGCTGGACGGTACGTTGCTGATGTCGCATCAGGATGCGCTCTTCAAGGGCGGCAAGGTGCAGGCTGCCGCCGGTTTTGCGGATCATGTGACGTTTGCCTCGCCTGAACTCTGCGCGACATGCGAAGAACGCACCTGCATTGAAATTTGCTCCGCCCAGGCGCTGATGCCGGGCGAAGAGGGGGCAACCCCGGAATTCGATCGTGAAAAATGCGTGCATTGCGGAGCCTGCATCTGGAGTTGCTCCAAGGCACTGCCGGCAGACCGCGAACGCGCGAATATTGTCTTTTCCGCAGGTTCAGGCGGTCTCCACTCAAATGAAAACTAAGTCCCGCTGTCGTTGCTGATCCGTTGCACATGGCGCGGATCGCGCGGTACGGGCCAGATTATGAAGAAGCTGCTCGTCATTCAGGTTGCTGGCCTCGGCCATGCTTTTGCTCTGCGCAACGGCCTGGCGACGCTCGCGGGAATGGCGCTCCAGCCCATGCAGTCCGGCTTTCCCGCAGTGACCTGCACGGCACAGGCTACGCTGCGGACTGGCCTCCCGGTTGCGGAACACGGTATGGTGGCAAACGGTCTCTTTGACGAGGCTTTCCGCAAACCGCGCTTCTGGGAGCAATCGGCCACGTTGGTGCACGGCGCGCGCATCTGGGAGGCGTTCCGGGCGCGCGGAGGCACCGTCGGAATGTTCTTCTTTCAGCAGAGTCTGGGCGAATCGGTCGATTGCGTGCTTTCGCCTGCGCCGATCCATACGCACGGCGGTGGCCTGATCATGGGCTGCTATGCGCAGCCGCCGACGTTGGAGTCGCAATTCCAGCGCGCCGCGGGACGCCCCTTCAACCTGCATCACTATTGGGGTCCTTTGGCATCGGTCAAAGCCTCGACATGGATTGCCGACGCCCTTTCCCGCTATGTGGAGGATGCGCAGGCGCCGGATCTGATTTTCAGTTACTTGCCTGGACTCGACTACGACCTTCAACGGTTCGGTCCTGACCATCCGAAGAGTCTCCGGGCGTTGCGTACGACGCAGCGCGATCTTGAAAAACTGATCGCTGCCGCGCGGAAGAACAGCTACGAGGTGGTGGTCTTCGGCGATTATGCGATTACGCCCGTGACGCGCGATCCAGTCTATCTCAATCGCGCGCTGCGCGCTGCGGGACTCCTGCACGTTCGCATGCTGAAAGGCATGGCCTATCCCGATTTTTACACGAGCCGCGCCTTTGCCGTGGTCGATCATCAGGTCGCGACGATCCATTGCGCGGATGCCGCAGCCTGTGCAGCGGCCCGCAGTTGCCTCGCGGCGCTGCCCGGTGTGGCAGAGGTCTGGGCTGCCACAGAGCGTGCTGCGCGTCAGCTGGATCATCCACACAGCGGTGCGCTCATGGTTGTGGCCGAGCCTGGTACGTGGTTCGCCTATCCCTGGTGGCATGCAAAAGCCGAAGCCCCTGACTATGCCTGCCACGTCGATATTCACAACAAGCCGGGCTTTGATCCCTGTGAACTCTTTTTCGGACGCAACCCTTTTCACGTCAGTACGGATGCCGCCCGCATCAAAGGCACGCACGGTCGCGTCGAAACCACGGCGTTTGCCTCGACGCTCGGCGTGACCCCTCACGACTTAAACGCGCTGGCGCAGACGCTCAAAGAATGGCTTTCATGAAAACGATTCAGCAACAGTTCTCCGTTCCCTTTTCCTATCCCGTCCACTTTACGCACGCGGCGTTTGCTTTGACGAATGACGTTCTTACATCCGTTCTCGTTCCGCCGCTGGATGGGGTGCCGGCACGCGTCATGGCCGTGATCGATCACGGCGTGGTCGCCGCCCATCCGCAGATCCTGAAGCAGATGGACGCCTACTTTGCGCACGTTGCCGCGCGTATAACGCTCGTGGCGCCGCCTGTGATCGTGCAGGGCGGTGAGCAGGCCAAGAACGGCTGGACAGGGGTGCGCGATCTGATGACGCGCATGGGCGCTTTGCATCTGGATCGCCAAAGTTACGTCGTGGCCATCGGCGGGGGCTGCGTTCTGGATATGGCGGGATTCGCGGCCTCGCTGGTGCATCGCGGCGTGCGCTTCATCCGCATGCCGTCCACGGTACTGGCGCAGTGCGATGCCGGCGTGGGTGTCAAGAACGGCATGAACGAAGGAGGCGCGAAGAATTTCGTCGGGACCTTTGCGCCGCCCTATGCGGTGATCAATGATCTTGACTTGCTCACGACGCTAGCGCCGGTTGATTGGGCGGGCGGACTGGCGGAAGCCTTCAAGGTGGCCATCATTGCGGATGCCGTCTTTTTTGCGCGGCTCTGCACGCTGGCACCTGCGCTGGCGCAACGCGATCAGGCGGCGATGGAGGAGGTTGTCTGTCAGACCGCGGCCTTGCATCTGCACCATATCGCAACCTCGGGAGATCCCTTTGAATTGGGCAGTGCGCGTCCGCTCGACTTCGGGCACTGGGCCGCGCATCGTCTGGAATTGATGTCGCAGTTTACGCTCGGGCATGGCCCCGCGGTCGCGATCGGCATTGCGCTCGACAGCACCTACGCCTGTCTCAAAGGCCTGATTACGGAAGTCCAGTGCGCCGCGATTCTGCGCGGACTTGCGCAGTGCGGTTTGCCGACCTGGTCGCCGCTCTTGCAGCGGCGTACCGCGGAGGGAACGCTTGAGATTCTGCTCGGTCTCGAACAGTTCCGCGAACACCTCGGCGGAGTGCTGAACGTTACGCTGCCGGCATCCATCGGCGCGAAAATCGAGGTGCATGAAATGGATACCGCCTGCGTGGAGCGTGCGTGTGCACAACTCCAGCCCAAGGAAACGTAATCCCGGAGGTCTTGACCGTGGCGCACGCGTTGGCCCAACTTTTTTCGAAGAAACTGCTGCGCGTTCTTCCCGCTCAGGCCCCCCGACTTGCGTCGCCCTCCCTTCCTGGTGCTGCGGCAGCCCTCACGGCTGCCACACTGGCGCACGATGCGCCGCGTCGTCTGGCGCTGGTGGTGACTGCCAGCGCGATTGAACTGGAACGGGTCTACGGAGATCTCTGCGCGCTCGGCAAGGAGAGCGGGGTCACGCCCTACGCCTATCCGCAGCAGCTGGAGTCGGATGCCGAGGTGGCGGGCTTGCGTCTGCGCGTGATCCACCTGCTACGCGAATGGCGC
>CAZMLC010000068.1:3993-7574 GCA_964567125.1 uncultured Akkermansia sp. | reverse complement strand
TGCCGAGGTGGCGGGCTTGCGTCTGCGCGTGATCCACCTGCTACGCGAATGGCGCACGGCCGCATCGGAGACGGATACGCCGGTGGTGATCGTAACCTCGATTCATGCGTTGTTGCAACCGGCACCGGATCCGGACGCGCTGGCCGCGGCCTCGCGGCTTTTCAAGGTCAATGCAACTCTCCCCTTCGAACAGACGATCGAACACCTTGTCCAGATGGGCTATGCGCGCGTGGCCGATGTCGAAGCTCCGGGTCAGCTGGCTGTGCGCGGCGGCATCCTGGACATCTGGCCGCCTGCGACACCGGCGCCGTTGCGCGCGGAGTTTTTCGGCGATGAAATCGAGTCGTTACGCATTTTCGATCCGAGCGTGCAAACGTCCCTTGAAAAACGCGACGAGGTCTGGATCCCACCCTGTTCTGAAGGCACATTGGCGACTTTGCAGTTGCCGCGTCTTCTTCCGCATGCGATCGATGTGCTGTGGTTGGAACACGACCGCATTCTCGCTGCGCTGGTTCAGGCGGATGTCGCGCGCGATCTGCATGCGCTGCTGCAAGGCGGCGAGGCGTGTTCGTTCGTTCTGCCGGTGATCGTGGAGGCGTGCGCGCCGTATCGGCAGCTTTTCACCGGGGAACCCCCGCCGCCGCAGATGCCCCTGTTGCCGCTTGATATCGCCGCAGTGCCTGGACTGGCTGAATTGGGTGCGAGCGATGCGCACCATCCTGAGCTGCTGGTGCAGGCGCGCAAACGGTTGCTGGATGATCTGACCCTGCGCACACAGGCTGGCGACGTGGTGATGATCTGCGCGGATACAGCGGGGACCTGCGAACTGCTGGTGCGCGAGCTGGGGAGCGAGAGCGCCATCGAGATCCGGCGCCTTGCGCTTTCGGGCGGCTTTATTCTGCCTGGACTCACGATCGTTTCACAATCCGATCTCTACACGGTGCGCAAGCAGATGGTGCGGCGACCCTCTATCAACACGGCGGTCACGTTGCGCGGCAACCGCGTGGAAAACGCTGCGGATTTGGAGCCGGGCGATTATGTGGTGCACGTCGATCATGGTATCGGCCGCTACATGGGTTCCACTGAGATCGAGGTCAATGGTCAGCGCTCCGAGGTCTTTACCGTTGAGTATGCGGAGGGCGCGCGGTTGCATGTGCCTGTTTCGCACGCGCATCTGCTGAGCCGATACGTCGGTGTGGCCGGCCATAAGGTCAAGCTGCATGCGCTGGGCGGCAAGCGCTGGACCAAGGAGAAGGTCGACGCTGAACGCGCGGTCGTGGATTTAGCGGCGTCCCTGCTGGAGACGCAGGCGCGGCGCAATGTGGTGGAGGGAATTGTCTTCAATTGCGAACCGCCGTGGTTGCACGAGTTCGAGGCGGCGTTTCCCTATCAGGAGACGCCCGATCAGGAAAAGGTCATGGCCGATATCAAGAAGGACATGGCGGCCACGCGGCCCATGGACCGGCTGATCTGCGGCGATGCCGGCTACGGCAAGACGGAGTTGGCGATGCGCGCCGCGTTTATCGCGGTCATGAACGGCAAGCAGGTCGCCGTGCTTGTGCCCACGACCGTGCTGGCCGAACAGCATTTCGAGACCTTCTCGGACCGCATGGCCGCGTATCCGGTGCGCATCGAGGTCATCAGCCGTTTCCATTCCTACACGCAGTGCCAGAAGATTCTGGCCGCGGCGGCGGCGGGCGAGATCGATATCCTGATCGGCACGCATGGACTGCTGGCGAGCAGCGTGCGGTTTAAGGAGTTGGGGCTGCTGATCATCGATGAAGAGCAGCGGTTTGGCGTGTCGCACAAGGAAAAGCTGAAACAGGTGCGACAGGTCGTCGATGTGCTGACCCTCTCCGCCACGCCGATTCCGCGTACGCTCTATATGAGCATGACCGGCGCACGCGATTTGAGTTTGCTGCAGACGCCGCCGCGCGAGCGTCTGGCTGTGGAGACAAAGGTCGCGCGCGATTCCGACACCACAATCAGCGCGGCCATTCAGCAGGAGCTGCGGCGCAACGGGCAGGTCTATTTCCTCTACAACCGCGTGATGAGCATCCATCTGATGGAGCGCCGGCTGACCAAGCTGCTGCCGGCCGTGCGGATCGGCGTGGCGCATGGTCAGATGCCGGCGCAGGAGCTGGCGCAGATCATGCGCGATTTCGAAGCAGGGGAGATCGATGTGCTGCTCTGCACCACGCTGGTTGAGAGCGGACTCGATATTCCGCGCGCCAACACCATCCTGATTCATCGTGCCGATCGCTTCGGTATTGCGGATCTCTATCAGTTGCGTGGACGCGTGGGTCGTTCTTCGCAGAAGGGCTATGCCTGGCTCCTGCTGCCTGAGGGCGGACATATCGATGAGGATGCGCGACAGCGTATCGCCGCCTTGCAGAAGCATAGCGGGTTGGGGGCGGGCTTCAATTTGGCGCTGCGCGACTTGGAGATCCGCGGTGCCGGCAACCTGCTGGGCGCGGCGCAGAGCGGGCACATCGCGGCGATCGGGTTCGGACTCTACTGTCAGCTGCTCAGACGCACGATTGCGCGCATGAAGGGCGAAGCGCCGCCGCTGCTGGTGGATGTCGATCTCGCGTTGGACTTTCTGGATATTTCACCGGGCAGTATCGACGATGCACGCGCGGCCTGTCTGCCCTATGCCTACATCGAGGACGAAGCGCACCGGCTCATGGTGCATCGCCGCATTGCCGAGGCCAACAGCCTGCTCGACGTACAGGCTTTGCGGCGCGAATTGGCGGATCGCTACGGACAGTTGCCGCAGGCGGTACAGCGTCTCTTGAAGATCACGGAAGTGCGCATCTTCGCGGCGGAAAAGCAGATTGGCCGCATTGAAACGCGCGAGGGGAAGATCTACCTGTATCGTCATCAGACGCGCACGCCGCTGTTTTTGCATAACCGGCTTCCTGTGCTGACAGGAAAGACCGCAGAGGCGAAGATCAACGCGCTGGTGCGCGTGCTGGAACAGGTGCTGTAGGCCATTTTGCGCAACGTGCTTCTGCTTTCCAAGCTTTCTGAGGTATGGTATAGTATTTTCTTTCAAACGAAGAGGCAACCGCCTTCAATGGATAAGACGCTTATGACATCGACACCACGCGAGTACAATTTTACTGTCATCGAGAAGAAATGGCAGGCGTATTGGGAAAAGAACAAGACCTTCAAGGTCAACGATTTTGAGCCGGGAAAGCCGAAGTTTTACTGTCTGGATATGTTCCCGTATCCGAGCGGGGCAGGGCTGCACGTGGGCCATCCTGAAGGCTACACCGCCACGGATATCCTCTGCCGTTTCAAGCGTATGCGCGGCTTCAATGTGCTTCACCCGATGGGCTGGGATGCGTTTGGTCTTCCGGCGGAACAGTATGCGGTTGAGACTGGTACGCATCCGTCCATTACAACGGAGAAGAACGTTAACCGTTTCCGCGAGCAGATCAAGGCGCTGGGCTTCAGTTACGACTGGGACCGCGAAGTCAACACCACGGATGAGAAATACTACCGTTGGACGCAGTGGATCTTTTCGCAGCTCTACAAAAAGGGGCTGGCCTACATGGCGGAAGTGCCGGTGAACT
>CAZMLC010000068.1:0-3893 GCA_964567125.1 uncultured Akkermansia sp. | reverse complement strand
TTTTCGCAGCTCTACAAAAAGGGGCTGGCCTACATGGCGGAAGTGCCGGTGAACTGGTGTCCGGCGCTGGGCACGGTGCTGGCGAACGAAGAGGTGATCGATGGTCGCAGCGAACGCGGCAACCATCCGGTGGTGCGCAAGCCGATGCGTCAGTGGATGCTCAAGATCACGGCGTACGCGGAGCGGTTGCTCGAGGATCTGGAGACGCTTGACTGGTCGGAAGGTATCAAGGAGATGCAGCGCAACTGGATCGGCAAGTCCGAGGGCGCTGAGGTCGATTTTGCGGTGGAAGGTGCGACGGAGAAGGTGACCGTCTATACGACGCGGCCAGATACGCTCTTCGGGGCGACCTACATGGTGCTCTCGCCGGAACACCCGCTGGTCGCGGCGATTACGACGGTGGAGCAGCGTGCAGCTGTGGAGGCCTACAAGGAAGAGGCTGCGCGCAAGAGCGACATGGATCGCACGGAACTGAATACGGAGAAGACCGGCGTCTTTACCGGGGCCTATGCGATCAATCCGGTGAACGGCAAGAAGCTGCCGATCTGGATCGCGGACTATGTGCTCATCAGCTACGGCACTGGTGCGATCATGGCGGTGCCTGCGCACGATACGCGCGACTTCGAGTTCGCGCAGAAGTTTGACATCCCGGTGATCTGCATCATCGAACCTGATGCGGCGGAAGCGGCTGCGGCGAATGTCGATGTAGCGGCTGTGCTGGCGGGCAAGGCCTGCTGGACAGGCAATGGCAAGATGATCAACTCGGGCAACGCGCAGGGGCTGGACGTGAACGGCATGGAGGTCAAGGATTCCAAGCGTGCGGCCACGGATTGGCTGGTTGCGCGCAGCATTGGCAAATATTCGGTGAAGTACAAACTGCGCGACTGGCTCTTCAGCCGGCAGCGTTACTGGGGAGAGCCCTTCCCGATCGCGCACATGGCGGATGGGACGATCCAGCTGATCGATGAAAACGACCTGCCGGTCCTGTTGCCGGCGATCGACGATTTTAAACCGACTGGAACCGGTGAGCCGCCGCTGACCAAAGCGACGGATTGGTTGCAGTATACGGATCCCAGGACGGGAAAGAAGGGCATCCGTGAAACCAATACCATGCCGCAGTGGGCGGGTTCATGCTGGTACTATCTGCGCTACATTGATCCGCACAACGAGCATATGGCCATCGATCCTGCGAAGGAAAAATATTGGATGCCGGTCGATCTCTACGTGGGCGGTGCGGAGCATGCGGTTTTGCATCTGCTCTATGCGCGTTTCTGGCACAAGGTCCTCTTTGATCTTGGATATGTCTCGACCAAGGAGCCGTTCCAGAAACTCGTCAACCAGGGCATGATTCTTGGCCTTTCGTACAAGGATGGTCGCGGCGCGCTGGTACCCATGGATCAGGTGGAGCTGCGCCCGGAGGGAGCGGTTCACAAGGTCACGGGCGAGAAGTTGACGGAGTTCGCCGCGAAGATGTCGAAATCGCTGAAGAACGTCGTCAATCCGGATGACGTGATTCGCGAATACGGTGCGGATTCCATGCGTCTCTACGAGATGTTCATGGGCCCTCTGGAGGCGACCAAGCCGTGGAATACGCAGGGCGTTGAGGGTGTTTTCCGCTTCCTGAAGCGCTCCTTCCGCATGGTGGCGGAGCAAGAGATCGTGGATGCGCCGATGACGCAGGAGCAGCTGCGCCTGCTGCATGCGACGATCAAGAAGGTCACCGACGATCTGGAGAGCATGAGCTTCAACACGGCGATCAGCCAGATGATGATTTTTATCAACGAGTTCGCAGGCAACAAGCCGTTGCCGCGCGAGGCTGCCGAGACTTACGTGCTGCTGCTCGCGCCATTTGCACCGCATCTGTGCGAGGAACTGTGGGAGGGCCTCGGCCACACGACCACGCTGGCCTATGCGCCCTGGCCAGTGTTCAACGAGGAATTTCTGAAGGTCTCCGAGGTCGAAGTGCTGGTCCAGGTGCTGGGCAAGCCCAAAGCGCGCGTCATGATGCCGCCCCATGCGGATGAAGCAGCGATGCAGGCGCTGGCACTGGCGCAGGATGCGGTGAAAGAGGCCGTGGCGGGGAAGACCATCCGCAAAGTGATCTGCGTGCCGGGGCGTCTCATCAACATCGTAGCTTCATAGAGCGCGCTTCGGATATCCAAAAAGAACGCCGTAGGCAACACTGCCTGCGGCGTTCTTTTTTGCACAGTAAGGGAATAATGAAAAAGCAAAAAGCCCGTCAGCATGATTGCCGACAGGCTTCTGCTTCGAATTTGGTTGTTCGCTTAGCTTGCCACTGCAGCAGCGGCGGCAACGCTCTTCTTAACCTTTACAGGCGTCTGAACGAGCTTACGAACAGCCTCAGGCTGCATCTTTGCAACAACAGCCTCATCAAGACCCAACTTCACCAGGCGTGAGCGCTGAGCTTTCGTGCGGCGGCGCTTTTCGCCCTCGCTCTTGATTGGACGTGTACGTGGATCCTTGTTTAATGTACGGCCGGTGCCCATGAAAAAACTCCTTTAGTCTTTTTCGTGATAAAACGTGCGTTCTAGTATGTCTGATTTCAGGGTGAGTTGCAAGTGCAAAGTGTTGCAGGAATAAAAAGTTTTCTTCTGCGTGCGGATCAGGGGCTTGTAGCAACGAGGTGGGCGGATGAAAATAACTGTGGCCCAACCCGATTCGCGATTGAATTATCCAATCAGTTTTATTAAACTAAACGCTGTTTTTTCAACACATTGGAGGATATCAGAATGAGTTGTCCGTATCAGTGCTCGCATGAAGTCGAGCAGATGTGCTGCGTCCAGAAGGGGCCCAAGCACGGTCCGGCACCGGTGCCTGAAGAGGGCAAGTGGGTGCAGGTGAAGCAAGTCAATGACATTTCCGGTCTGACGCACGGTGTTGGCTGGTGCGCACCTCAGCAGGGCGCCTGCAAGCTGACGTTGAACGTCAAGGATGGCGTGATTCAGGAAGCGTTGATTGAGACGATCGGTTGCTCGGGCATGACCCATTCTGCGGCAATGGCCGCTGAAGTGCTGCCGGGCAAGACGGTTCTCGAAGCGCTCAACACCGACTTGGTGTGCGACGCCATCAACACCGCCATGCGCGAACTTTTCCTGCAGATCGCTTACGGTCGTACCCAGAGCGCCTTCTCCGAAGGTGGTCTTCCGATCGGTGCGGGTCTTGAGGACCTTGGCAAGGGACTGCGCAGTCAGGTCGGCACGATGTACAGCACGGCGCAGAAGGGCGTGCGTTACCTCGAGATGGCCGAAGGCTATGTCAAGCGCCTGGCGCTCGACGAGAACAGCGAAGTAATTGGTTACGAGTTCATTCGTTTGGGGCCATTCCTTGATATGATCAAGAAGGGCGCAGATCCGAAGGAAGCTCTGGAAAAGTGCACGGCAACGTATGGTCGTTTCAAACCGGAAGACGGCGCTGTGAAGTTCATCGACCCGCGTCACGAATAGGAGGATTTGAACCATGGCTTCTTTATTTGAAAGTTATTCCCGTCGTATCGACCAGATCAACGCTGTCTGCAAGCAGTATGGCATCAAGGACCTGGAGGAGGCTCGCAAGCTCTGCACAGACAAAGGCTTTGATCCGTATGAAATCTGCACCTCGATCCAGAACATCTGCTTCGAAAATGCGAAGTGGGCGTATGTGCTGGGTGCAGCAATCGCATTGAAGAAGGGATGCACGAAGGCTGCTGATGCCGCTGAAGCGATCGGTGAAGGCCTCCAGGCATTCTGTATCCCGGGCTCTGTGGCGGACGACCGCAAGGTCGGTATCGGTCACGGCAACCTCGCAGCGATGCTGCTGCGCGAAGAGACCAAGTGTTTCTGCTTCCTCGCAGGTCACGAGTCTTTCGCTGCGGCGGAAGGCGCGATCGGCATTGC
>CAZMLC010000067.1:12639-14611 GCA_964567125.1 uncultured Akkermansia sp. | reverse complement strand
CCTGATCGAAAAGAGCGTGCCGCAGATCGTGCCGATGACAATGGCGGCATAGGTGCTCGCCTCGATCACGGCATTGCCGCTCACCAGCTCGTCGCGCTTCAGCATCTGGGGCAACCAGGCATATTTGACGGGACTCCAGAAAGCCGATTGCGCGCCCATGAGGAAGAGCACGGCCAGTACGGGCGAAAAGAGCAGCAACAGAGCTGAAAATGTGGTCGTGTGCGGTGTGGCAGACGCCAGGCGTGCCTCAAGGTGAACGAGAAGGACTGCGGCGAGCGCCATCAGAATCAGCTCCGTGACTTTATAGATACGTCCTAAGGTCGCGCGGTTATAGGTGTCGGCTAAGCGCCCTGCAAAGGCCGAGAAGAGAAAGTAGGGCAGGATGAAGAGCGCTGCGGCCAGCGAGGTCAGGGCTGAGGCATGCGCGCCGAGACGGTACGCCATGACCATCAGCAGGATGTTCTTGAACAGGTTGTCGTTGTAGGCCCCTAAGAATTGCGCTCCGAAAAAGGGGAAAAACTTGCGCGAGAAAAACCACGTCATTGCTGGCATCCTGTGTCAAGCGTCACCCATGCCTGTTGCACGGGTGACGCTTCTTCGATTCGTTCATCGCGGAAACACTACTTGGTGTCCGCGGGCATCAAGCTTTCCTGCGTAATCGCTTGAATGCGGGGCATGAGCTTGATCATCAGTTTCTGGTTGATCTCCATGGCACGTTGCATTAGCTCAGGCTGTTTTTTGACGAACGACTGCCCGGTCGGTGTCTTGTAAAAGGCAATCAGATCGCGCAGTTCCTGTTCGCTTAAGGTCTCGGCATAAAGCGTGATATAATCCGCCTTCATTTTACTCCAGCTCAGCTCCGCGGCAACCATGTCGAAGATCTTGGTGGTCTGGGCGGAAACCGATTCTGGGACGTTCGTCGTGCCCATGGTTTGCTGCATGTTCTTCATCTGCTGCGGCAGCATCTGCTTTACTTTGGCGAATGATTGTTCAATCGAGTTCTGCATGTCCATGGCCGTGAGCAGTTCCTCTGCGAGGGCTTGACGCGTGTTTTCCTGTGCGAAAACCGGGAGAGTGCTCCAGGCGAGGGTGATGATGAGGATCGTGACTTTCGTGTTCATAATGACTCCTTGATGGTGGTGTGTTGAGATTAGGCTGCGCCGTAAGGCTGCGTCCAGGCAACTTTGGTTTCAGGATGGAAATGACCGATGTAGGCGCTGGGCAAGCTCGACTCCACGCGGGCACGCACGTAAAGATCATCCGGCGCCATGGTGTAGGTGGCTTCCGTGCCTTCGACGAGGCTGACGGTCTTGCCGATCTCCGAGGCGTAGATCGGGACTTTGCGCGCACCATGCCCCTTTGCCGCAGGAACATCGACGATCCGCACGCTGGTATCGAAGTTCTTTTTCGTGGTCATAAAGTGAATTTTATACGCGGCACCGGGATCGGGATACACACTGACGTGCAGCGCACGCTTTTTGGGGTCGAATTCGATATTGCGGAGCGTGACGCCGGAGGACGCATAGAAATCGCCAGCGTGCAGCGCTGCCAGCAGCGCATCGGGCGTGAGCGAGGGACTGCGTACGACGATGTAATCGACCCCCACACGGCCCGCTTTTTTGGTCCCGAAATTGAAGTAAGCGTGGGTGTCATCCGAACCAATGCCGTAGATGAGCGGAAGGCCTTTTTTGGCGCGGAAAGCGTTGACCACGTCCCAGAAGGGATCGTTGGTTCTGACAGGGTTTTCTTTGGGCGGTGCAAAGGCCGACCCGCCATTGCAGACCTCAAAGAACCGCACATTGGGATTGTTGATGAGGTTCTCCGGCATAATGTCGAGATAGACCCACTGCGGATGGTTGACGGTCAGCATGGAGGGGCGTTTCAGCTGCGCGGCGAGCGCGGTGACCTCCTTGACATTTTGCGCGATCAGTTCGGTTGGGTGAACGCCCTTCATGTTCTTGCACAGCGGGCC